>ONVR01000004.1 GCA_900321335.1 uncultured Eubacteriales bacterium
GGACGGCGCCCTTGACGGGCTGGCCGGATACCGCTGGATCGTCTTTACCAGTCCCGCCGGGGTCAAGATCTTTATGCAGGCCCTGGCCAGGCGCCGCCTGGACGTCCGGGCGCTGGCGGGGGCAAAGCTGGCGGTCATCGGCACGGGCACGGGCAAGGAGCTGGAGAAGTACGGCCTGTTTGCGGACCTGGTGCCGGAGACCTATGACGGTGACAGTCTGGGTATCGCCATGGCGGAGGTGCTCCGGTCCGGAGACCGGGTGCTCATTCCCAGAGCCTCCCGGGGCAACGGAGAGCTTGTCCGGCGCATGACCGCCGTAGCGGGGGTCACGGTGGACGACGTGGCCATCTACGACACCGTCTATGAGGAACCAACGGTGGATATCGTTTCGGAGTTCAACGACCACAACGCCGTGGCCATGTTTACCAGCGCCTCCACGGTGGAGGGGTTTGCAAACAGCGCCGCCGGGGTGGAGCTGACAAAGGTGAAGGCCCTTTGCATCGGCAGACAGACGGCGGCCAAGGCCGCGGCATACGGCATGAAGACCTATGTGGCCGCCAGCGCCACCATCGACGCGCTGATCCAGCTGGCCATTGACGTGAAGAAAGAGGTGTAATCCATGGATATGGTAAACAGATACAGGCGCCTGCGCACCAGCCAGACCCTGCGGAAAATGGTCCGGGAGACCCGGATCGACAAGTCCTCTCTGGTCTACCCCGCCTTCGTGGCGGAGGGCATCCGGGAGAAGGAGGAGATCCCCTCCATGCCCGGCCAGTACCGGCACACCATCGACAGCATGCTCCGGCTGACGGAGGAGCTGCTGGAAAAGGGCGTGAGCAAAATGGTCCTCTTCGGCATCCCGCTGGAGAAGGACGAGTACGGCTGCCAGGCCTATGCCCAGAACGGCATCGTCCAGCAGACCATGCACGAGATCAAGCGGCGCCTGCCGGAGATGTATCTCATCGGCGACGTGTGCATGTGCGAATACACCAGCCACGGCCACTGCGGCATCCTGGACGGCCAGTACGTGGACAACGACAAGACCCTGACGTATCTGGCCAAGACCGCCGTCAGCCAGGCCCAGGCCGGGGCCGACATGGTGGCTCCCTCCGATATGATGGACGGCCGTGTGGCGGCCATCCGGCAGGCGCTGGATGAAAACGGCCTGCAGCTGACCCCCATCATGTCCTACGCGGTGAAGTACGCCTCCGCCTTCTACGGCCCCTTCCGGGACGCGGCGGACTCCGCCCCTGCCTTCGGGGACCGGAAGACGTATCAGATGGATTATCACAACGTCCGGGAGGGTGTGAAGGAAGCCCTTGCAGACATTGAGGAGGGCGCTGACATCATCATGGTCAAGCCCGCCATGGCCTTCGGCGACGTGATCGCCAGGGTCAAAGAGGTCACCAACGTCCCCATGGCCGCCTACAGCGTCAGCGGGGAGTATTCCATGGTCAAGGCGGCGGCCCGGCAGGGCTGGATCGACGAGGACCGGATCGTCTGCGAGATGGCGGCCTCCTGCTTCCGGGCCGGGGCGGATATCTATCTGTCCTACTACGCGCCGGAGCTTGCCCGGTTTATCGACGAGGGGGCGATCGGCTGATGACCAGATCCGAACAGCTCTTTGAGGCGGCCAAAAAGGTCATTCCCGGCGGCGTGAACAGCCCGGTCCGGGCCTTCCGGTCCATCGGCGGCACCCCCCGGTTTATCGCGGCGGCGGACGGGGCCTATATGACCGACGTGGACGGCAACCGCTATCTGGACTACGTGTGCTCCTGGGGCCCCATGATCCTGGGCCACAACAGCGAGCTGGTCCGCCAGGCGGTGGTGGAGGCCAGCGCCCGGGGCCTGAGCTACGGGGCGGCCACGGAGTCCGAGGTCGCCATGGCCCAGCTCATCTGCGGCGTGGTCCCGTCTGTGGAGATGGTGCGCATGGTCAACTCCGGCACCGAGGCGGTCATGAGCGCCGTGCGCCTTGCCCGCGGCTATACGGGCCGGGACAAGATCGTGAAATTCAACGGCTGCTACCACGGCCACAGCGACGGGCTGCTGGTGAAGGCGGGCTCCGGCGTTATGACGGCGGGAGTCCCTGACTCCTCCGGCGTGCCGGCGGGCTGCACGA
>ONVR01000171.1 GCA_900321335.1 uncultured Eubacteriales bacterium
ACGCTTCGGCGTCCACGAGGACTATCTGCAGGCAGGCGCCGCCATCGAGATCAAGATGGGGCAGGGCGCAAAGCCCGGCATCGGCGGCCATCTGCCGGGGGCGAAGATCCTGGGGGACGTGTCCCGCACCCGGATGATCCCCGAGGGATCGGATGCCATCTCCCCGGCGCCCCATCACGATATCTATTCCATCGAGGACCTCCGGCAGCTGGTCTATTCCCTCAAGGAGGCCACAGCGTATACCAAGCCCGTCATCGTCAAGGTCGCCGCCGTCCATAATATTGCCGCCATTGCCAGCGGCATCGCCCGCAGCGGCGCGGATATCATCGCCATCGACGGCTTCCGGGGCGGCACGGGCGCGGCCCCCACCCGCATTCGGGACAACGTGGGCATCCCCATCGAACTGGCCCTGGCCTCCGTGGATCAGCGGCTCCGGGACGAGGGCATCCGCAACAACGTCTCCCTCGTGGTAGGAGGTTCCATCCGCAGCGCCGCCGACGTGGTAAAAGCCGTTGCCCTGGGCGCGGACGCCTGTTATATCGCCACCGCCGCGCTGCTGGCTCTGGGCTGTCACCTCTGCCGGACCTGTCAGACGGGCAAGTGCAACTGGGGCATTGCCACCCAGCGCCCGGACCTGGTCAAGCGGCTCAACCCGGACATCGGCAGCGAGCGCCTGGTCAATCTGATGACGGCCTGGCGGCATGAGATCATGGAACTCATGGGCGGCATGGGGATCAACTCCATCGAGGCGCTGCGGGGCAACCGGCTGATGCTCCGGGGCGTCGGCCTCAACGAAAAGGAACTGGAGATCCTGGGGATCTCCCACGCGGGGGAGTGAGCGTATGAAACGGGTTTACGTCAACGAGCAGTGGTGTCTGGGCTGCCATCTGTGCGAGTACAACTGCGCCTTTGCCAATTCCGGCATGGGGGACATGGCACTTGCCCTGAAGGGAAAGCCGCTCTATCCCCGGATCCACGTGGAGGACGCCGGGAAGATCACCTACGCCGTGTCCTGTCGGCACTGCACGGATCCCCTGTGCGTCAAAAGCTGCATCGCCGGAGCCCTGCGGCAGACAGACGGGGTGATCCGGATTGACAGGAGCAGGTGCGTGGGCTGTTATACCTGCGTTCTGGTCTGCCCCTACGGCGCGCTTGCGCCGGGAGCGGACGGCCTCATGCAGAAATGTGAGCTGTGTCTGAGCAATTCCTGCGGGGAGCCTGCCTGCGTCACAGGCTGTCCCAACAGGGCCATCGTCTACGAGGAGCGGGAGGAGGCAAAATGAAGCACTACGTCATCATCGGCAACGGTGTGGCCGCCGCCGGATGCATCGAGGGGATCCGAAGCGTGGATCAGACCGGAGAGATCACGGCCATCTCCCAGGAGACCCACCCGGTATACTGCAGGCCGCTGATCTCCTACTATCTGGATGGCAGGACGGACCTGTCCCGCATGGCCTACCGGGACGAGGACTTTTACGAGGTTATGGGCTGCCGCGTTCTGTACGGCCGCAGGGCCGTCCGGATCGCGCCGGACACCCGGCAGGTCGAACTGGACGACGGCACGGCGGTTCCCTATACGGAGCTGTGCCTTGCCACCGGCTCGGCCCCCTTCGTGCCGCCCTTTGCGGGGCTGGATACGGTGCCCGAGAAATTTTCCTTCATGACCCTGGACGACGCACTGGCGCTGGATAAGGCCATAGACAGGGACAGCCGGGTGCTGATCGTCGGCGCCGGTCTGATCGGGCTCAAGTGCGCCGAGGGGATCTGCCATCGGGTGCGGAGCGTCACCGTGTGCGATCTTGCCCACCGGGTGCTCTCCAGCATTCTCGACGAGGCCTGCGCCGCCATCGTACAAAAGCATCTGGAGCAGCACGGCATCCGGTTCTGCCTCGGCGACAGCGCAGACCGGTTTGCGGGAAACACGGCCTGTATGAAAAGCGGGGCGGTCATCCCCTTTGACGTTCTGGTCCTGGCTGTGGGCGTCCGGGCCAACACGGCGCTTCTGAAGGATATCGGGGGCGAGGTCAAT
>ONVR01000190.1 GCA_900321335.1 uncultured Eubacteriales bacterium
CGGTGCGGCCGGCTGCTGGGAGAGTTCCTGCCGTCCCTGGAGGACACCTGCGGCAGCGTGCTGCTGTGCAGCCACGGGGCCCTGATCAACGGCGTGGTGTGCCGGGCGGCAAACCGGCCCGTGGAGGACTTCTGGCTGGTGCAGCAGGCAAACTGCGCCAGGACCTGGCTCCGGTGTGAAAAGGGCGTCATTACCCTTCTGGACAATCCGTAAGGAGGTTTATTCCATGCTGGAAACCACGACCTATATCGACACCCGTTATCCGGACTGTGACCGAATGGGCATCGTTCACCACGCGGTGTATCCCGTCTGGTATGAGATCGCCCGGATGGACTTTTTCGAAGCCATGGGCTTTTCCTTTTCCGATATGAACGCCCTGGGGATCAATCCCGCCATGGTGGATCTGCACCTGCAGTACAAGGCGGCGGCCACCTATCCCCAGCGGCTGCGGATCGTCACCTCGATCTCCCGATACGCCCCGAAAAAGCTGGAACTGACCTACCGCTGCTACGCGGAGGGGCTGGACGAGCCCATCAACACCGCCGTCACCTTCCACATCTGGACGGGGCCGGACAACCGCTCCTGCGACCTGGCGGTCACGCTGCCGGAGGTCTACCGGAAAATCGAAGAAGCCGCAAAATAATGTACGGCAGCTCCCCGGACGGGGCGCTGCCGTTTTCTTATCCGAAGAGATTTTGCAGTTCGACCAGCGGCTGGACCGCTGTGGTCAGATCGTTTACAGCCCGGTTAAGGGAATCGAAGTCCAGTTCTCCGATCCTGGCGATGGCCTCCCCGCTGTCTTCCGCGGCGGCCGTGACCGAATCGGCCATTTCCGCCAACCGCTCCAGGGCCGCGTCCGTCCGCTCCAGGGTCCGGGCGGCTTTGGGGAGCGCCAGCACCGCAGTCAGCACCAGCAGCAGCGCCAGCAGGATCAGCGTCACCGCAATAACGGTGCTGACCGCCTTGCGCTTTCTGCTCAGGGCAATCAGTTCGTCCAGCTTTTCCGACGTAAGATCGTTCATGGCAATTCCTCCGAAAAAATTTTTGGGTGCCTTGATTATAATCCTCTTCGGAGGATCTGACAAGGAAAAAGGCCCCGGACGATCGTCCGGGGCCTTTGCTTATTGCAGCGCAGGTTATTTCACGTCATGGCGGCAACCGTGGCATTGGCTGCAGTCTCCGCCGCAGCCGCCGATGTCTTTACCGGCTTTTACGTTGCGGTAGCAAAAACGCACCGCCAGGGCCACTACGCCGGCCACAACAAGTCCTACAAGTATCGTGCCAACCATGAGAAATCTCCTTTTCTTACGCAGCCGCGGCGGCAGCCTTGGCTCTCTTGACGTTGGGATCTGGCCGGAACAGCAGGTAGAGCATTGCGGCCAGCAGGATCACGGCCACGATCAGTCCTGCCACGTTGGTATTGCCGGAGAACAGGCAGCCCAGCTGATAAGTGATCAGGGCCACCACATAGGCAAACACGCACTCATAGCCGATGGCAAACCAGGTCCACTTGGCGCTGTTCATCTCGCGCTTGATGGCGCCCATTGCGGCAAAGCAGGGAGCGCACAGCAGGTTGAAGAGCATAAAGGCAAAGGCGCTCAGCGGGGTGTAATCCTCCGCCACACGGTCCCAGATGCCCTCGCCCTCGTCGCCGAGTTCTTCCATAATGGGCTCGCCGTCCTCGTCGAAGAGCAGCTCACCCGTCTCCTCGTCTACCGCCTGAGCGGCTTTCGCATCGTAGTTGTACAGCACGCCGAAGGTGCCAACGACCTCTTCCTTGGCAACCAGGCCGGTGATGGTCGCCACGGTGGGTTTCCATGTGCCGAAGCCCAGGGGCCGGAAAATGGGAGCGATCACGTTGCCCACGTCGGCCAGAATGGAATCGTCCATAGCCGCCACGTCCTCAGGGGCGATGTTCCGCTTGGCGGCCAGTTCCTCGACGTATGCGTCGGTAACAAGGGTCTCGTCTTCAAACAGGTCGTCCACCATGCCAAACTTGCCGTTGACCGTGCCGAGGCTGGACAGGGCCCAGATGATAATGGAGGACAGCAGGATCACAGTGCCGGCTCTCTTGATGAAGGACCAGCCGCGCTCCCACATGGAACGGAGCACGCTGCCTACAGTGGGCATATGGTACGCGGGAAGCTCCATGACGAAGGGAGAGGGCTCTCCGGCGAAGGGCTTGGTCTTTTTCAGGATAATGCCGGACACGATGATGGCGGCAATACCGATGAAGTACGCGGAAACGGCGATCAGGGCGGAGCCGCCGAACACGGCGCCGGCGATCAGGCCGATGATGGGCATTTTGGCGCCGCAGGGAATAAAGGTGCAGGTCATAACCGTCATGCGGCGGTCGCGCTCGTTTTCAATGGTTCTGGAGGCCATAACGCCGGGCACGCCGCAGCCGGTACCGACCAGCATGGGAATGAAGGACTTGCCGGACAGGCCGAAGCGGCGGAAGATCCGGTCAAGGATAAAGGCGATACGGGCCATGTAGCCGCAGTACTCCAGAATGGCCAGCAGGATAAACAGCACCAGCATCTGGGGGACAAAGCCCAGGACCGCGCCCACGCCGGCAAAGATACCGTCGGAGATCAGGCCCGTGAGCCAGTCAGCGCAGCCGATGCTCTCGAGAATGGCGCGGCTGCCGTCGGTGAGCCAGGCCCCGCCCAGCACGTCGTTGGTCCAGTCGGTCAGGAAGGTGCCGAAGGGGCCCATGGCGATCCAGTACACCGCAAACATTACCACGGCAAAGATGGGCAGCGCCAGCCAGCGGTTGGTGACGATCCGGTCGATCTTATCCGAGGTGGAAAGTCCCTTTTTCTTCTTGTTCAGGCAGCGGCCGATCACCGATGCGATGTGGTCGTAACGGGCGGTGATGACCTCGTCCTCCTCATCCTCGCTGCGCTCCGCCAGGGGGGAACCGAAGGTCTTCTGCAGGTTGGGCATCTGATGATCCCGGGCGACCTGCTTGGCCTTTTCAATGAGCTTGTCGATGCCCTCGCCCTTGAGGGCGGAGATCTCCACAACGGGCACGCCCAGCTCTTTTTCCAGCTTGTCCGTCTTAATGTCATCCCCGTTCTTGCGGACGATGTCCATCATGTTCAGGGCCACGACCACGGGGGTGTCCATCTCCATGACCTGGGTGGTCAGGTACAGGTTGCGCTCCAGGTTGGAGGCATCCACGATGTTGATGATCGCGTCGGGCTTTTCTTTGGCTATGTAGTCACGGCTGATGATCTCCTCAGGGGAGTAGGGTGACAAAGAATAAATACCGGGAAGGTCCGTCACCATAACGGACTTGTCCGTCTTCAGGTGTCCCTCCTTCTTCTCCACCGTAACACCGGGCCAGTTGCCAACGTACTGGTTGGAGCCTGTCAGGGCGTTAAACAGTGTTGTCTTGCCGCTGTTGGGGTTGCCAGCAAGAGCAAGTTTGATCTGTTCCAATTCAATTCCTCCGTTCTATAAAAGTTAGATTTGTCTAACTATTGGGCACAAAATAAAGCATTGCCCGGCCTGTTTCAGGCAAGCTCCACCATCTCGGCCTCGCCCTTGCGGACGGACAGCTCATAGCCGCGGACCGTCACCTCCACAGGATCGCCCAGGGGCGCAACCTTACGGACGAAGATCTCAACGCCCTTGGTGATGCCCATGTCCATGATCCTGCGCCGGATGGCGCCCGTGCCGTTGATCTTGGCGACCTTGACGGTCTGGCCCGGTTTGACGTCTTTCAGTGTCATTTCATATCCTCCTTTTTGCTTCAGGCGGCAACCACAATTATTCTGTTTGCCATTGCGCGGCTGACCGCGACTCTGGTGTCTTTGATATTTATAATAAGGTTACCGTCGATCTCTGTTACCACAGAGACCTTCGCTCCCTTAACGAAGCCAAGATTCTCCAGAAACTTTCTCGTTTCATCCTTCCCGTGGATATCCTCCACCAGGGCTGCAGCGCCGGTGGTCATCATGGTAAGCGGCATAAGCTCTCCTTTCCCGTTGAAAAAACGCAGTCACAAGTTCTGCGAGGTTAGAATTTTCTAACCAAATTTCCTTTTATGAGTTTAGTATATCTAACTGATTTTGTCAATACTAATATTGAAAAAAATAATCAAGGATCCCGCTTTTTATTTTCGTTTTTGGTTGGAACAATATTCTTTCTGCAAAAAATCGAAAAAAATTTCAAAAATCTGTTGACAAACAAGTTAGCGTGTGCTAATATGCATTCAGTTAGTAATTGCTAACCTTTTCCGGTGAACTTATTTATAATAGGCTCACCGAATTAAATTCATCTTTCTCTTACACACATTTTCCATTTGGATGCGCCGCAAGCCATGATGCGGTTCATCCGCTCCCTCCATCCATCACAAAGCTTTTACTAACCTTTCCCTTTCCTTTATGTGAGAATGCGCAGATCCAAGCTTCTGCGCATTCTTAACATTTTATGAGAAAAGAGTATTCACATCGGTTAACTTTCGTGATATAATCAGAGGTAACAACCATGACATTATCCCGTTCCATTACCCGGTATCTGCTGGGGATCTATGAACTGAGCAAGGGCACGGAGTGCGTCCGCTCCGCGGATCTGGCCAGATTTCTGGGGGTCTCCAAGGCCAGTGTGGTAAAAATGTGCGCGCAGCTTACCCAGCAGGGGCTGATCGCAAAGGAGTACTATGGCTCCATCACCCTGACGGATCTCGGCGTGGTGGAGGCCAACCGGGCGTATACAGGGGTGGTGATCCTGGAGCATCTGCTGGAAACCCAGTTTGGCGTCTCTGCGGAAAACGCCCGAGACGACGCCGTAAGCTGTCTGTGCACCCTCAGTCAGGAATGTGCGGACAAAATCATTCAATATGCGCTCAAGCAGGAGGAGGAGCTACATGGCAGTACATAAATCCGGTGAAGACTATCTGGAGGCCATTCTCATGATCCAGAAGGAAAAAGGGTCCTGCCGGTCCATTGATATCGTACACCACCTGGGCGTGTCCAAGCCCAGCGTCAGCGTGGCCATGGGGATCCTGCGGGAGGACGGCATGATCACCACCAATGAGGACGGCTTTATGAGCTTTACGGAGAGCGGCTACAAGCTGGCTACGGAGATCTACGCCCGCCACGTGCTGCTGACGGATTTTCTCACCTCCATCGGCGTCGATCCCGAGACGGCCAAGGACGACGCCTGCAAGATTGAGCACGACATCAGCCGGGAGACCTTTGCCTGCCTGCAGAAGCACATCGATCAGATGAAGGCTGCCGGGGACAACGCCTGAGCATAAGAAACATTTCGGGGAGAAGCAGACTGCTTCTCCCCGATTTTTTATTTCTTTTCCAGCCCCCGCCACCGGGCGTAGAATCTGGAAAGCTTGCCTTGGGGCTTTTCTCCGGCGGTGAGCCCCAACTGCTCCACCAGGGCCAGCACCGCCTCCAGCCGGTCTCCTGTGTACTCGATCTCCAGCTCGTAGTCCGTCACACCCAGATAGTCGCTCTTATCCAGGCACAGCTCGATCTCCGGCTCCACCGAGAGGGTATGGCGCAGGGTGGTAAGCGCGCCTACCCGCCGGGCCCCCTGGGTCTCGACCCCTGTCAGGGCCTTTACGGTCCGGGAATCAAAGAAATCCGGCGCGCCGTCGATATCCGTTTCCGTCTCCTGATGGACGGAGGGACCGCCCTTGACGTTTTTTACCAGCGTCTTGACCTGGAGCCAATACCGGTTTCCGATCTGACGGACCCGGAGGTTGACCTTTTCCGCCCGGAGCTGCCCCTCCCGGTCCAGATAGTAGTGATTGACCTGCTCTACCGCTGCCGTCCACTGTAATCTGCCGCGGATCTGCTCATACTGCTGCTGCGTCAGGAGGATTTTGACCTCCCGCTCCACGCTGCGGCGAATCGAATCGTCCACCGTTTCCGCCTCCCCGTACTTGTTTTAACGGATATGAGTATACCACGTTTTGTCCCGAAAGAAAAGCCGCGGCAGCAGCCCTTTTCCCTTGTAAAATGGTCGGCGATACGGTATACTTGACTTAAATTTTTATTGCAGAGGTTTTCCTATGGATATCAAGATGTACGTCCCCTGCCTGTTTGGGCTGGAGGGGCTTGCCGCCGATGAGCTCAAGCGCCTGGATATGCGGGAGGTGCGGGCAGAAAACGGTCACGTCTGTTTTACCGGAGACAAGGGCGATATTGCCCGGGCCAACATCAATCTGCGCACCGGAGAGCGGGTGCTCATTGACGTAGGCGATGCCCCGGCCAAAACCTTCGACGAGCTCTTTGAGGCGGTCCGGGCGATGCCCTGGGACAGATATATCCCCATGGACGGGGCCTTCCCCGTCAAGGGGCACAGTCTCAACTCCGCTTTGCATTCCATCCCCGACTGTCAGCGGATCGTGAAAAAAGCCATTGTGGAACGGCTCAAGGCCAGATACAAGCTCCAGTGGCTCCCTGAGACCGGCCCCCGGTATCAGGTGCAGTTTGCCCTGATGAATGACCGGGTGACCATGCTCATCGACACCAGCGGGCAAGGACTGCACAAGCGCGGCTACCGGCCCATAGGCAACGCCGCGCCCCTCCGGGAGACCCTGGCAGCGGCCATGGTGAAGCTGGCCCGCTATCGGGGGCGGGAGCTGGTGTGTGACCCCTTCTGCGGCTCCGGCACCATTCCTATCGAGGCGGCTCTGGCGGCGCTGAACCGGGCGCCCGGCCTGAACCGGTCCTTTGACGCGCAGAAGTGGGCGTGGCTCCGGCCGGAGATCTGGCGGGACGCTGTCCAGGAGGCCCGGGACAGGGAATTTCACGGCAGCTACAGGATCTGGGGCGGCGACGTGGATCCAGCCTGCATCGACATTGCCCGGGCAAACGCCAAACGGGCCGGTGTGGCTGATCACATCACCTTTGCCGTCGCTGACGCCATGGATTTCCGCTCCCAGGAGTCTGGGGGCATCATCCTCTCCAATCCCCCCTACGGCGAGCGTGTGATGGAGCGGGCTGAGGCGGAACAGATCTACGCCGGCTTCGGCAGGGCTGTCCGCTCTCTGGATCAGTGGAAGCTGTATATCCTCTCCTCCCACACGGAGTTTGAGCGCACCTTCGGCCGCACCGCAGTCAAAAAGCGCAAACTCTACAACGGCATGATCAAATGTGATCTCTTCATGTACTTTTGAAACGAAAACCGCACCGGCTCTTGTTGTTACGGTTCTTACCGGTCGTTTTGTGGATATTTTGATTTCCGCGGCAGTGCATGGACATTATCTTATATTTGACGTTGTACGCTCTGGGGCAGCAGCCCCGGGATCCATCGGTTAACATAAATCTTTTTCGCTTTTCCTGTACGCCCTAAACTACGGACGAAAGCTCGTGATCACTTGAAACATCTGTTTATCATCAACCCCGCCGCCGGCGGCATTGGCAAGCATCTGGACCAGATCCGCGGCAAAATCGACAGCTTCTTTGCCGCCGCGGATGAACCCTACGAGATCTACATCACGCAGGCACCCATGGACGCCGTCGAAAAGATCCGCCGGGAAGCGGATCGGTCCCAGGAGCTTCTGCGGGTCTATGCCTGCGGCGGCGACGGGACGCTCAACGAATGCGTCAACGGCGCCGCCCTCCGGTCAAACGTTCAGGTATGTCCCTACCCTGTGGGGACGGGCAACGATTTTGTAAAAACCTTTGGACAGGACGCCGCCGCCTGTTTTACCGATCTTGAGCAGGTGACCACCGCCTCGTTTTACGCGGCGGATCTGATCCGCTGCAACGACCGCTGGTGCGTCAACATCTGCTCCGTGGGGATCGACGCCCGTATCGGCACGGACGTGCACAAGTACAGCCATCTGCCCCTCATCGGCGGCGCCGCGGGCTACGTCACCTCCCTGGTGGTAAATATCGCCAAGGGAATCAACCAGACCTACACCGTCCGCTGCGGCGAGTATGAAAAGACCGGTCTGTTCTCCCTGATCTGTGCCTGCAACGGCACCCATTACGGCGGCGGCTTCAATCCCGTGCCGGAGGCCTCTCCCTTTGACGGCGAGATCAATTTTCTCGTGGTGGGCCAGGTTTCCCGTCTGTCTTTTTTGCGGCTGGTTGGCAAATACGCCGCCGGAAAATACAGGCAGATGCGTCGGTACATCTCCGCCCTGCACGGGGATCACATGACCATCGAGGCGGAATCACCCATCGTCGTCAACGTAGACGGTGAGGCGCTTTACGCCCGAAAGATCGATCTGACGCTCCACCCCTGCGCCCTGCAGCTGGTGGTCCCTGCCTCTCTGCAGCCCTGGCGGCGTCTGACGGGCATCGCCCCCACCGCGGCGGCACAGGAGTAAAGCGCACAAAACCGGGCAGGTTTATCCTCTGATTTTTGTGCATTTTTTGGTCTAAATAAAGGTTGCAGAATACGGGCATCTGTACTATTATATACATGTTAGCACTCACAGGTTAAGAGTGCTAAATACTATGTAAAAAACAATATGGTTATATTGGAATTCACAGGAGGTAAACGAACATGACACTCAGACCACTTGCAGACAGAGTTGTTATCAAGCAGTTCAAGGCGGAGGAAAAGACCAAGAGCGGTATTATCCTCACCAGCGCTGCCCAGGAAAAGCCCCAGGTATTTGAAGTCCTCGAGGTCGGCCCCGGCGGGGTCGTTGACGGCAAGGACGTGGTTATGACCGTCAAAAAGGGCGACAAGGTCATCACCGGCGAGTATTCCGGCACCAAGGTCAAGGTGGACGGCGAGGAGCTGGTCATCGTCAGACAGAACGATATTCTCGCGGTCGTCGAGTAACGCAGAAAACGATTTCGCCGTTGCCCATAACGGCGCAGATACTATTAAACCAATCAATTCAAGGAGGTTGCTTTCACTATGGCAAAGCAGATTATTTACGGCGAGGAAGCCCGCCGTGCCCTGGAAAAGGGTGTTAACCAGCTGGCGGACACCGTCAAGCTGACCATCGGCCCCAACGGCAGAAACGTGGTGCTGGACAAGAAGTACGGCTCTCCCCTGATCACCAACGACGGTGTGACCATCGCCAAGGAGATCGAGCTGAAGGACCCGTTTGAGAACATGGGCGCCCAGCTGGTCAAGGAGGTCTCTTCCAAGACCAACGACGTGGCCGGGGACGGTACCACCACCGCCACCGTGCTGGCTCAGGCCATGATCCACGAGGGCATCAAGAACGTTGCCGCCGGCGCCAACCCCATGGTTATGCGCAAGGGCATCCAGAAGGCTGTTGTGGCCGCCGTTGACGCCATCAAGGCCAACTCTCAGCCCGTATCCGGCACCGAGGACATCGCCCGTGTCGGCGCCGTCTCCTCCAGCGACGAGACCATCGGCAAGCTCATTGCCGAGGCGATGGAGAAGGTCTCCCAGAACGGCGTTATCACCGTTGAGGAGTCCAAGACCGCCGAGACATACTCTGAGGTTGTGGAAGGCATGCAGTTTGACCGGGGCTACATTACCCCCTACATGGTCACCGATACCGACAAGATGGAGGCCGTCCTGGACGATCCCTGCATCCTGATCACCGATAAGAAGATCTCCAACATTCAGGACATCCTCCCCGTGCTGGAGCAGGTGGTGAAATCCGGCCGCAAGATCCTGATCATCGCTGAGGACATCGAGGGCGAGGCTCTTGCCACCATCATCCTCAACAAGCTCCGCGGCACCTTCTCCTGCGTATGCGTCAAGGCCCCCGGCTTCGGCGACAGACGCAAAGAGATGCTCAAGGACATCGCGGCCCTCACCGGCGGCGAGGTCGTCTCCTCCGAGCTGGGCATGGAGCTCAAGGATGCCACCATTGACATGCTGGGCCAGGCCCGCCAGGTCAAGGTGACCAAGGACAACACCATCATCGTGGACGGCGCCGGTTCCCAGAACGATATTCAGGCCCGCATCCATCAGATCCAGACGGAGATCGAGATCACGACTTCCGATTACGACCGGGAAAAGCTCCAGGAGCGTCTGGCGAAGCTCTCCGGCGGCGTAGCCGTTATCAAGGTCGGCGCCGCTACCGAGACCGAGATGAAGGAAAAG
>ONVR01000352.1 GCA_900321335.1 uncultured Eubacteriales bacterium
GCGGGCCAGGATATACTCGTTTCTGCCGCTCTGACGGGCCATCTCGTGGATCAGGGGAATGGCCTTGGCCTCGGGGGCGACCATGTAATCAAAATCCGGCGCCTTTTCCAGCAGGGCCTTGGCGCAAGCGCAGGTCAGCTCCACGTCGCCGAAGATCACAAAGGCCCCGATGGTCAGCGTGTCGCTGAGCTTACATAGGGGCAGCGCCCGGTCAAGTCCGGCAATATTCATCTGATAGGTCATTGTAAACATCTCCCGACAGTGATTATTTCATAGCGACAAAATTATAGCACAATCAAGGGGGGAATGGTAGACGTTTTTCAGATTATTTTTCGGCGCCCGCGCCGTTTTCGGTTGTGACCGATTGCAATTTTGGTTGTGATAGGGTATAATGAAAAAAACGCATTCCGGAGGCAACCATGATCAACGAAACATCCATCCGCTGCTTTCTCAGCCTGGCCCGCACGCTGAACTTCACGGAGACGGCCCGGCAGATGTACATGACCCAGCAGTCGGTGAGCAAATACATTGCCAAGCTGGAGGAGGATCTGGGCTTTAAGCTGTTTAACCGCACCCACCATTACACGGTGCTGACCCGGGCGGGGGAGAACTACTACCGCTTTTTTTCCGAGTTTGACGAGAAATTCGGCGACGTGACGGAGCAGACCCGGCGGTACTACAGCAATATGTACAACTCCCTGCGGATCGGCTATCTGGAGTGGCTGGAGCTCTCCTCGGTGATCGGCTCGGCCCTGCGGCGGCTGAAGGCGGAGTCGCCGGATCTGCGGTTCACAGGGGAAAAGCACCCCCAGCAGGAGCTGATCGAGCTGTTTTACGACAGGAAGCTGGACCTGATCATCACCTATAACGAGTTTGCCCCCAAGGGCGTGGGGATCAAGAAGCTCAAGGTCCTCAATACGCCTCTGGTGCTGCTGGTGTCCCCGGACAATCCCCGGGCAAAGCAGGGGGCAACGGTTGAGGACTTCAAAAGCGAGCCCTTCATCAAGGCCGCCGCCAGTCACGAGACCCTCTCCGAGAGCAAGGCCCGTGCCCGGAAGCAGTGCCGGGAGCTGGGCTTTACACCGTCGGAGCTGATCATCTCCCCCAATCTGGAGTCGGCCTACATGGCCACGGAGCTGGGGCAGGGGGTGCTTGTGTCCACCATGCTCAGCCGCATGAGCCTGCACAGCCAGCTGCTGTCCTATCCCGTGGGACAGGACGAGGAGCTGCAGTGCTTCTGGTACGAGGACCATGAAAACCCCGCCGTTACCGCTTTCGCCTCCTATCTGAAAACCGCAGCGGGGTAAATGCCGCCTTTGCCGGCGCGCCGTGAGAAACGGCGCGCCGGTTTTTCTGTATAAAACGGGGCCCTTCCGGATACCATAAGGCTGATAAATCCTGACGGGAGGGGTCGGCGGTGAAGGTATCGGAGATCATGGCGCGGGACGTGGTGAGCGTGGGACGGGACGAGCCCGTATCCTGCGCCGCCCGGCTGATGGAGCGCTACAACATCGGGGCGGTGCCCGTGTCCGGAGAGGACGGGCGTATCGTGGGCGTGGTGACGGACCGGGACATCATCACCCGGTGCGTTGCCCTGGGGGAGATGCCGGCGCAGACCCCCGTAAAGCGGATCATGACGAAAAAAGCCGTCACCGTCAATGCCGGTGACGACGTGCGCCGGGCGGCCCAGCTCATGGCGGCGCGCCGGGTACGGCGGCTGCCGGTGGTCGAAGACGACAGGGTAGTGGGCATGGTGTCTCTGGGAGACATTGCCGCCCTTGGCCGCTTTGATATGGAGGCCTCCCTGGCCCTGTCGGAGATCTCCTCCAATATAAGACGCCTGTAAGGGAACAGCGCCGGGAAGGAATTCCCGGCGCTGTTCTGTTATCTCTCTTTTCCGATAAAATACAAGGCCAGGGTACCGGGCCCGGAGTGGGCGCCGATCACGGGGCCGATGTCTTCAATCAGGGCCACGTCCACACCGTACTGCTGCTTCATCAGGGACGCCAGATACCGGGCGTCCTCCGGACAGTCGCCGTGGGAGATGAAAACGGGCGCCTCCCGGTCTGCGCTGAGCTCCCCGTATTTGTCCGCCAGGGCCTTGATGGAGGCCTTCCGGCCCCGGACCTTGGAGACGTTGATCAGATGCCCGGCGTCGTCCATATGCAGTACAGGCTTGACCCCCAGAATGCTGCCCACCAGAGCCACGGTGGGGCTTATCCGCCCGCCCCGCTTGAGATACATCAGATCGTCCACAGTGAACCAGTGGCACAGGTGATGCCGGATAATTTCAGCGTGCCGGGCAGCGCTTTCGATGTCGGCGCCGGCATCCCGCTGCCGGCTGACCAGATAGAGGAAAAGGCCGTAGCCGGAAGAGGCGGACAGGGAGTCCACCGTGAGGATCTTCCGCTCGGGATACTTCGCACGCAGCTCCCGGACGGCCACATTGGCGTAGTCATATGTGCTGCTCAGTCCGGAGGAAAAGACCAGGTACAGCACGTCACAGCCCTGGGCCAGCACAGGCTCCAGTGCCGCTTCGATGTCGGCGGTGTTGGCCGCGGAGGTCCTGGCCACGGCGCCCTCCCGGATCTTCCGGTAAAAGGTCTCAACGGGCATCTCCTTGTTCGTGTACACATGGTCGTCACCGTCAAACATAAAGGTCAGATCCAACAACCGGATACCCCATTTGGAAAGGGTCTCGGGGTGGATGTCACAGCCGGAATCGGCAAAAATCACATACTCGCGCATCGTAGTCTCCCTCCCGGAATAAAGTTAAAGCGCAGGCGTCGGTCAGGGCGCCGTGCGGATCTGGGAATATTATGGGCCCCGGAGCGGAAAAAGGCAACCTACGAATCCAAATCGGCCGGTAGAGTCGGTAGACATGAACTCTACCAACAGTAGAATCCCTGTAAAATCAAGGGGTACAAAGCAGTTTTTCGATGCCTCGTTGCACGGAAGAGGTTTTTGTGTTATACTGCAGAAAAAGGGAAACCCAAACCGGAGAAAACCGATTTATGGAGAATATCAAAGCCGTTATTGCCAAAAATATATGCGATCTGCGGGTCAGCCACGCCATGACCCAGGCGGAGCTTGCGGAAAAACTCCACTACTCGGATAAGGCCGTCTCCAAATGGGAGCGGGGCGAGTCCGTCCCCGATGTGGCGGTCCTGCTGCAGATCGCGGAGCTGTTCGGCGTGTCCCTGGACTATATGGTGCAGGCCGAGCACGGAAAGCTCCTGCCGGAGGACAAAAGCGAGCGGCACCGCCGGATCTATAACCACGGCCTGATCACGGCCATGGCGGTGGTCCTGGTGTGGCTTCTGGCGCTGATGATCTTTGTGGTCATTGAGATCGCCTGGCCGGCTGCCAGACTGCACTGGCTGGCCTTCGTGTTCGCCGTGCCATTGTCCGGGGTGGTCTGGCTGGTGATGAACTCCATCTGGTTTAACAAGAAGCGCAATTATCTGATCATCTCCCTGCTCATGTGGGCGCTGCTGGCGGCGATCTTTGTAACGCTGCTCAACGTCGGCATCAACGTGTGGCTGATTTTCCTGCTGGGAGTCCCCTGCCAGCTGATCCTGATTTTCGGCTCCATGCTCAAATTCAGGAAAAAATAGACAGCAAAAACCGGGGCCTTTGCCGTGTGGCAAGGGCCCCGGCTTTCTTTTTTGTGATTACGCCTGCTTTTCCAGATCCGTCATGTTCCGCAGGCTGATGGCCAGGGTGGAGGCGTTGTGCAGCAGCGCCGACGTGGTGGGGGACAGGATGCCGAGGGCGCCCAGCAGGATCAGCCCGGTGTTGAAGGACATGATAAAGCGGTAGCTCTGCCGCACCCGCTCCATCAGCAGATCGCTGAGGATCTTGAGCCGTGCCAGGGCAAACAGATCATCCGCGGAGACGGTGATATCCGCGATCTCCCGGGCAAGGGCAGCCCCGGCGCTGATGGCGATGCCGCAGTCCGCCTCGGACAGGGCAGGGGAGTCGTTGACGCCGTCGCCGATCATGATCACCTTCCGGCCCTGCTGGTGTTCCCGGCGGATAAAGGCGGCCTTGTCCTCCGGCAGCACGCCGGCGAAGTAGGCGTCGACGCCCACAGCGTCCGCCACGGCTTTCGCGGTGCGCTCGTTGTCGCCGGTCATCATGACCACCCGGCTTACGCCCAGCTCGTGCAGGCGGGCAATGGCCCCCGCGGCCTCCGGCCGGACGGGGTCTTCGATGCAGATCACCGCCGTCAGGACACCGGATACGGCCAGGAACAGATGCGAATACCGGTTGGGAAGACGGTCGAATTTCTCCCGTTCTCCTTCGGGTACGGTACAGCCCTCGTCCTCAAAGACGAAGTGCTGGCTGCCGATGATCACCTTCTTGCCGTCAATGGAACTGGAGATGCCGTGAGCCACCACGTATTCCACCTGGGAGTGGCGCTCCTCGTGGTTGAGGTTTTTGGCTTTCGCCGCGGCGATGACCGCGTTTGCGATGGAGTGGGGGTAGTGCTCCTCCAGACAGGCCGCCAGACGCAGGGCCTCGTCGGCGTCAGCGCCTCCAAAGGTCACCACGTCGGCCACCCGGGGCGTGGCGTAGGTGATGGTGCCCGTCTTGTCCAGCACCACCGTGTCCGCCTCGGCGACCACTTCCATGAAACGGCCCCCCTTGACGGAGATGCCGTACCCGCTGCACTCCCGCATGGCGGAGAGCACCGCGATGGGGATACACAGCTTCAGAGCGCAGGAGAAGTCCACCATCAGAACGGAGACCGCCCGCGTCACGTTTCGGGTCAGCAGATAGACAAGACCGGTGCCGCCCAGACTGTAGGGAACCAGCTTGTCCGCCAAGTGGGCGGCCTTGCTCTCCGTGGAGGATTTCATCCGCTCCGACTGCTCGATCATCTTGACGATCCGGTCATAGCGGCCAGCGCCCATGGCCTTGTCCACGCAGATCACGCAGGAGCCCTCGTCCACCACGGTACCGGCGTATACGTAGCTGCCGGGAGATTTTCGCACGGGGATGGACTCCCCGGTGATGGAGGCCTGATTGACGCTGGCCTCCCCGGAGACCACCTTGCCGTCCAGCGGGATCATGTTGCCGGTGCGCACCACGATCTCGTCGCCGACCTGTACGTCCCGGATGGAGATCAAAACCTCCTGCTCCGCCGTCTTCAGCCAGACCTTGTCCACGTTCAGGGACATGGAACGGGCCAGATCGTCAACGGCCTTCTTGTGGGTCCACTCCTCCAGGATCTCACCCACCCGCAGCATGAAGATAACGGAGCCCGCCGTGTCAAAATCGCCCCGGAGCAGGGATACCCCGATGGCGGCGGCGTCCAGCACCGCCACGGTGATCTGGCCCCGGAGGAGGGCTTTGATTCCTTTGAAGATGTATTTTACCGCCCGGAACGCCGTCAGCACCATGCGGACGGGTGCGGGGAGAAACAGCTTTTTCAGTACCCGGCGGACTACCGTCATGACCAGCTTGTCGGCGTACTCCCGGTTCAGCGCCCGGCCCGTTTGCTCCGGCACCAGATCCCGGGCCGCCGCCTTTTCATAGGAAAACCCGGCCACGGCTGCGATCACCGCGCTGCGGTCCCCTGTGTAGCGGATGATGGCGTCGGCTGTCCGGTCATATACCCGGACCTCCCCGACGGCGTCCTCCGCCCCCAGGGCGTATTCCAGCAGATCCGCCTGCTCCATGGTCATACGGCTGACCATCAGGTGGATCCGCATCCGGCCGGGACTCTCGTGGAGAATTTGAAATTTCATAAAAATCACCTGTGAGTATGCATTCCGGAAGCTGCCAGGGCGACAGCTTCCGGAATGGATCTGTTTGATTGTTGTTCAGGTCAGTTGCCGGCGTCTTCCACGATCTCGCTCTCGGCAGCCCGCTTCTCATTGATCTGCTTGGCGTCCGCAAGAATGTCGTCGGCGTTCTCCCGGATCTTCGTCGCCGTGGTCATCACGCACTCCTTGGCCCGCAGCGCCGCCGCGGTGGAGTGGGTGTATACCTTTTTCGCGTCCTTGCTGGAGAGAATCTTGATGCCGGCTGTGCCGAACAGCACGCCGCCTGCGAACAAACCCAGCTTACCCCATCCGAATGCCATAATCATTGCCTCCTGTCTGTCTTGATGTTTTGGTTTCGGACTGAAACCCCTGCAAGACACTACGCGCATATATACAAAATGTTTAATAACTGCTCGATCTGTATCTTTGCTAACAGTATAACAGACGGGAATCGCATTTGTAAACACTAACTTTTTTGGTTAAAATAGACTAAATAAACAAGATTTAAGGCGTAAAAAACGACAAAACAACCATTTTGCACAACGGAGCGTCGAAACCCCAAATTATACAAAAAGTTAACCACGGTATACTTTTTGAGAAAGCGAATGAAAACGATCCCAAGCAGACGCATCATCTCAAAGGCGGAGCAGCAGGAGAACACAAAGGAGCCAGCCTCCCGCAACGGGATCGTCCCTGTCAAAAGTCTCCTTTGTGTGTTCGAAAGGCAAAAACGGCGTTTTTTGCCGAATTGCTTGACTTCATTTGCATACATATATATAATTATATACA
>ONVR01000232.1 GCA_900321335.1 uncultured Eubacteriales bacterium
ACCATGGCCGAGTATTTCCGGGACGTGAAGCACCAGGACGTGCTGCTGTTTATCGACAACATTTTCCGCTTTACCCAGGCCGGCTCCGAGGTATCGGCCCTGCTGGGCCGTATGCCCTCCGCCGTGGGCTACCAGCCCACCCTGGCCACGGAGATGGGCGCTCTGCAGGAGCGCATCACCTCCACCAAGGAGGGGTCCATCACCTCCGTGCAGGCGGTTTACGTCCCTGCCGACGACCTGACGGACCCGGCGCCTGCCACCACCTTTGTCCATCTGGACGCCACCACGGTCCTTGACCGCGGCATTGCGTCTCTGGGCATTTACCCCGCCGTGGATCCGCTGGATTCCACCTCCCGGATCCTGAGCCCGGAGGTTGTGGGCAAGGAGCACTACGAGGTGGCCCGTGGCGTGCAGGAGATCCTCCAGCGCTACAAGGAGCTCCAGGACATCATCGCCATCATGGGTATGGACGAGCTGTCCGAGGAGGACACCCTCACCGTCAACCGCGCCCGGAAGGTGCAGCGGTTCCTGTCCCAGCCCTTCCACGTGGCGGAGCAGTTCACCGGCTACAGCGGCAAGTATGTGCCGCTCAAGGAGACCATCCGCGGCTTTAAGGAGATCATCGAAGGCAAGCACGACGACATTCCCGAGTCCTACTTCCTCTTTGCCGGCACCATTGACGAGGTCGTGGCCAAGTATTCGGAGGCGTAAAACGTATGAGTACCTTTCACCTGCAGATCGTGACGCCTGACGGCATGAGCTTTGAAGGTCAGGCGGAGAGCCTGTCTGTCCGCACCCAGGACGGCGGCGTGACCATCCTGCCGGGCCATATCGACTATATGGCGCCTTTGGGCATGGGTCCGGCCAAGGTCAAGGTGGACGGAAAAGAGCGCGTGGCCGCCTGTATCGGCGGTATGGTCGCGGTGACCAAAGGGGACGTGCGTCTGGTGGCCACCACCTTTGAGTGGGCCGACGAGATCGACGTGGACCGGGCACAGCGGTCGGAGGAGAAGGCGAGAAAAGTCCTGGACGACAGGGACCGCCGCTCCGACAAGGATATCAAGCTGGCGGAGGCAAGGCTCAAGCGCTCCCTCGTGCGACAGGGCGTCGCATCCAGAAAATACTTCTGAGAACGCGCAAAAGCGCCGGAAGATCCAACGATCTTCCGGCGCTTTTTCCTGTTTATTGCAGGAGCTTCCGCAGGTCCTCCTCCGGCGTGCCGATGGGCCCGATGTTGTAGTGCTCCACCAGGTAGCGCAGCACGTTGGGAGAGAGAAAGGCGGGCAGGGATGGCCCCAGCAGAATATTCCGGATCCCCAGATGCAGCAGGGTCAGCAGGATACATACGGCCTTCTGCTCATACCAGGACAGGACCATGGACAAGGGCAGGTCGTTCACCCCGCACCCGAAGGCCTCCGCCAGCGCCAGAGCCACCTGGATGGCGCTGTAGGCGTCGTTGCACTGGCCCATATCCATGAGCCGGGGCAGACCGCCGATGGCGCCGAGATCCAGATCGTTGAAGCGGTACTTGCCGCAGGCCAGGGTCAGCACCACCGTGTCCGGGGGCGTCTGCCGGACAAACTCCGTGTAGTAGTTCCGGCCGGGCTTTGCCCCGTCACAGCCGCCCACCAGGAAGAAGTGGCGGATGGCGCCGGCCTTGACGGCCTCCACCACCTGCCCGGCAACGGACAGGACCGCGCCGTGACCGAAGCCGGTCGTAACGGTTCCGCCGCCGTTGATGCCCGTCATGGGCCTGTCCTCGGCGTAGCCGCCCAGAGCAAGGGCTTTTTCGATCACGGGGGAGAAGTCCTTGTCCGGGCCGATGTGGCGGATCTCCGGGTAGGAGACCACCTCGGTGGTGAACACCCGGTCGGCGTAGCCGGGCCGGGGCGGCATCAGGCAGTTGGTGGTAAACAGCACGGGAGCGGGAAAATCGGCAAACTCCTTTTGCTGATTCTGCCAGGCGGTGCCGAAGTTGCCCTTGAGATGGGGGTACTTCTTCAGCTCCGGGTAGGCGTGGGCCGGGAGCATCTCTCCGTGGGTGTATACGTTGACGCCCTTGTCCCGGGTTTGCTCCAGAAGCTGCTTGAGGTCGTACAGGTCATGACCGCTGATAACGATAAAGGGGCCTTTCTCCACGGTCAGAGACACCTGCGTGGGTTCCGGCGTGCCGAAGGTCTGCGTGTTTGCCCTGTCCAGCAGCGCCATGCACTTGAGGTTTACGGCGCCCACCTCCAGCACGATGGGCAGCAGCTCGTCCATGCCGAAGTCCTTCATGCCGATGGCAAACAGGGCCTTATAAAAGAAGTCGCTGACCTCCTTGTCCGTGAAGCCCAGTACCGCAGCGTGATAGGCGTAGGCGGCCATGCCCCGGATGCCGAAAAGGATCAGGGATTTCAGGGAGCGGATGTCCTCGTCCGCCTGCCAGAGGTCCTGCATGTCATAATCGTCGTTCCTGCCGCATTGGGACTCACATACGCCGCACTGGGGGATCAGGGATGCCTTGGCCTGCTCCACCCGCTCGATCAGGGCGTTGAGGGTCTCGTTGTTGAAGCTCACGTTGGTCACGGTGGTGAACAGTCCCTCCAGCACCAGCCGGTCGATCTCCGGCGTCACAAGGCTCTCGTTGCCCTCCGTGGCCCGGGCCAGACCGATCAGCGCGCCGGTGAGCTTGTCCTGCAGCCCGGCGGTGTCCGCCTGCTTGCCGCACACACCGGCGTTTCCGGTACAGCCCATGCACCGGGCGGTCTGTTCACACTGAAAGCAAAACATTTTGTTTTCCATTTTTCTTTTCCTCCATGGATCACAGGGGTTTGTTACTCGTCCGGGTCCAGCATACGATAAAAACCCACAGTAAAGTGTTGCGTATGTCACACTTTAATGGTAAAATTTCCATGAGGTGATTGAAAATGAAACAGCGTGTGACCGATTACCGGGAGCTTGCCCTGTTTGATCAGCTGGAGGAAAAGAACCTCCGGACGATCCTCCACTGTCTGCACAGTTACGAAAAAACGTACCGGAAAGGGGAGATCCTGATTATGGATCAGGACCACGTCCGGCACATCGGCATCGTTCTGGAGGGAACGGTGCAGATGCTCAAGCAGGATCTCTGGGGCAACCAGACCCTCTTTGCCTACATAAACCCCGGACAGCTTCTGGGGGAGCAGTTTGCGGTGCAGAAGGAGCCGAACTCCTATGTGAGTTTTGCGGCGGCCACCGACGTGCGGGTGCTGATCATGACGGCCTCCAACATCATCCACAGCTGTCCCAACCGCTGCCCCTTTCATCATCAGCTCACGGAGAATATGTTTGATCTGCTGGGAAAAAAGAGCGTAAGTCTTATGGAGAAGATCGAGGTGTCCTCCAAGCCCAGTCTCCGGGAAAAGCTGCTGGCCTATCTGTCCATCCAGGCCCAGAAGCAAAACGCCCGGTATATTACCGTCCCGCTGAACCGGACACAGCTGGCGGCGTATCTGGGGGTCAACCGCAGCGCCATGACCCGGGAGCTGGCGGCCATGCAGCGGGAAGGGCTGGTGGAATTCGACAAAAACACCTTTGTGCTGAAACGGTAATTTCCGTCTTTGTTGCATCTGCAACAAAGACGGAGAAAGAGAAGGTGTATCCTGTTTCTGTACCGGTTTGCAACAGGTAAGGGAAGTCAAGAGGAAATGCAAGAGGAGGTATGAAATTGGGCTACATCCTGACAAAAGAGGGGTTTGACGCGGTCGTTGACGCCCTGAAGGAGCAGTACCGGCTTTACGCGCCGGTGCTGAAAAAGGGAGAGGGACGCTTCACGGACACGGACGTGGTGCGTTACGATTTTGTGGAGACCGCCGGACAGATCGAGCTGGAGAAGAAATCGGACTACGCCTTCAAGGAGCTGCTGACGCCCCTGTCGGAGACGCTGTTCTTCTTCACGGAGGACGCGGTAAAGCCGGCGGATGCGGATCTCCGGCCGGTCATTGTCTTTCTGCGCAGCTGTGATCTGCACGCGGTGAAGCGTCTGGATCAGATCTATCTGGCAAACGGAAAAGACCGGGACTGGTTTTATCAGCGCATCCGGGACTGTGTGCGCTTTGCCCTGATCGGCTGCGGCCGCACCTGTGCCGACGGCTTCTGCGTGGATATGGGCAGCAATCGGAGCACGGAGGGGTATATGTTCTCCCTGGACGAGGTGGACGGAAAGATCCTCTCCGACGTGAAAGCGCCGGAGCTGGAGGGACTGTTCGCGGAAAAGGCGGAGCGCGCCGGTGACGTGACGCCCCGCTATGTGACGGAAAACAGCGTCCGGGTATCCGTACCGGAGACGGTGCCCAACAGCATTTACAAAGCCGGCCTCTGGGACGAATACAGCACCCGCTGCATCGGCTGCGGCCGGTGCAACTTCGTATGTCCCACCTGCACCTGCTACACCATGCAGGACGTATACTATACGGATAACGGCAAGGTGGGGGAGCGCCGGCGGGTGGCCAGCTCCTGTATGGTGGACGGCTATACCGACGTGGCCGGCGGAGGCCAGTACCGGAAGTCCTGTGGCGAGCGGATGCGATTCAAGGTGCTGCACAAGGTTTACGATTACCGCCGCCGCTTCGGTTACGATATGTGCGTGGGCTGCGGCCGGTGCGACGCCGTATGTCCTGAGTACATTTCCTTTTCCGCCTGTATCAACAAGCTGGACCGAGCTGTAAAGGAGGCGCAGAGCAATGGCTGAGAAGAATCCCTATATTCCGTTTCCGTCGGAGATCCTGGAGGTGATCCGCCATACCCGGAAGGAGTACACCTTCCGCATGGCCTTTACGGGAGAGGTGCGGCCCGGCCAGTTTTTTGAGGTCTCCATCCCCAAATACGGGGAGGCGCCCATCTCCGTCAGCGGCATCGGCGACGGGTTTGTGGATCTGACCATCCGAAAGGTGGGCCGGGTGACCAACGAGGTTTTTGAACGATACAAAGGCCAGAAGCTCATGCTGCGGGGCCCTTACGGCAACGGCTTTGACGTGTCCCTGTATGAGAAGGGCGAGGTGGTGGTGATCGCCGGCGGCACCGGCGTGTCCCCGGTCCGCGGCGTCATCAGCGCCCTGGCCGGGACGGAGGAGCCCCGGGACAAGCACGTGATCGTGGGCTTCAAGAGTCCCGACGATATGCTCTTCCGGGACGATCTGAAAACCTGGGCGGAAAAGCTGGATCTGATCCTCACCGTGGACGGCGCCCCGGAGGGCTATGCGGGCAACATCGGCCTGGTGACGAAATTCATCCCCGGGCTGCCCATCCGGGACGTGGCAGAGGCACAGGCCGTGGTGGTGGGTCCCCCCGCCATGATGCGGTTTTCCGTCATGGGCCTGCTGGAGAAGGGGTTTCAGGAGAAGAACATCTGGGTCTCCCAGGAACGGAAGATGTGCTGCGGCCTGGGCAAGTGCGGCCACTGCCGGATCGGGGAAAAATACGTGTGTCTGGACGGCCCCGTGTTCAACTACACCGAGAGCAAGGACATGATCGACTGAAGGAGGAGACGGTATGGGACAGGATATCAATGTAAAAAAGCTGAAGAAAAACGCCTTCCGCTACTCCAAGGTCAGAGGAGAGACCGCCTCCCGGGTCCGGATCCCCGGCGGTCTTGTGAGCGCGGAGAGTATGGTCCGGATCACGCAGATCGCGGAAAAATACGGCAACGGCACCATTTTTGTGACCAACCGACAGGGAGTGGAGATCCCGGGCATCCGGCTGGAGGATATGGACGCGGTAAACCGGGAGCTGCAGTTCATCATCGACGACACCGGGGTCAACCAGCAGGAGCGGGACAAGGGTTACCCCGCCTCCGGCACCCGAAACGTGGTGGCATGTCCCGGGGCGCGGCTGTGTCCCTTCGGCTGCTATGACACCACGGCCTTCGCCCGGAAGATGGATCAGACCATCTTCCCCAACAACCTGCACTTCAAGGTGGCCTTTACGGGCTGCTCCAACGACTGTGCCAAGGTGCGTATGAACGACTTTGGCGTCATCGGCATGACGGAGCCCCAGTACGACCCCAACCGCTGTGTGGGCTGCGAGCAGTGCGTGAAGTACTGCAAAAAGCGCTCTGTGGGCGCTTTGCAGGCGGTCAACGACAAGATCGTCCGGGATCCGGACCTGTGCATCGGCTGCGGCGTGTGCGTGGCCTACTGCCCCACCCGAGCCTGGACCCGGAGCCGGGAGCACTACTTCCGGCTGGTGCTGCTGGGCAGGACCGGCAAGGTCAATCCCCGTCTGGCGCAGGACTTTATCAAGTGGGCCGACGAGGAGAGCATCCTGAAAATTGTCAAGAACGCCTACGCCTACGTGGAGGAGTACATCGACAAAGAGGCGATCGAAGGCAAGGAGCACGTGGGCTACATCGTGGACCGCACGGGCTTTGACGAGTTTGTCAAATGGATCATGCAGGATGTGCAGCTCCCGGAAAAGGCGGAGGTCGCCTCCCGCCTGTACTGGGACGGAAAACGCTATGACCGGAGCAACAACCTCAAATAAACCCAGAAGCGGCAGGGCTTTCAACCCCTGCCGCTTTTTTCTGCTTTTCAGCAGTTGTGCCCGCCGCAGATGCTGACATATGTCAAGTATTTTGAGGACAGGAAGCCACGCCGAGCCGGTGGAAAAAAGAGAAAAAATCGACAGAACAATACCGGAGTTTTTGGACAAAACAGAGAAAAAGTACGGAAACGACAGAAAATAACCCCGTCCCGGGGTTATTTTCGTCTGCTTGCCGTGCTACCATGGGGAAAAGCACACAAGTGGGAGCGGAGCACATGGATCAGCAGGAGCGAAACAGACGCTGGGCGACGGGCGAGAGCTACGACCGGTACATTCAAAGCGAGTTTGCCTCCTTCCGCAAGGAGGCGTGGAAAAAACAGATCACGGAGCATTTTCAGGGGCGGCAGAACCTGGAGATTCTGGACGTGGGCACGGGGCCGGGCTTTTTTGCCTGTATCCTGGCACAGGCCGGTCACCGGGTGACAGCCATCGACAGCTCCGAGGGGATGCTCGCCTGTGCCCGGGCCAACGCCGAAAGGCTGGGGGTCGCCCCGGTGTTCCGGAAGATGGACGTCAACGCCATGGCGTTTCCCCCGGCGCGCTTTGACGTGATCGTCTCCCGGAACGTGACCTGGACCCTGGAGCACCCGGAGCAGGTCTACCGCGCCTTCCGGGATCTGCTCAAACCCGACGGGATGCTCCTGATCTACGACGCCAACTGGCACCTGCATTTTTTTGACGAGCAGGCAAGAGAGCGCGTCCTTGCCCGGGAGCAGCGGCACTTTGAGACCTACGGCGTCCGGGAGGTGGTCTCCGGCGGGGACATGGCCTATTACGAGACGGCGCCCCTGACCCGGATCCGGCGCCCGGCGTGGGACCGGAAGACCCTGGAGGGCCTCGGCTTTTCCGTCTGTATCACGGAGGACATCGGGCGCTGGCTCTACGAGCAGTGGGAAAAGGACCTGTACGGGGAGTCGCCTCTGTTTGAGATCTGCGCCATGAAGAGCGCCTCGGACGCCATCCGGGAGAATATGCACACCTACTGGCAGCAGCGGGCGGCCTCCTTCGGCTTTGGAGAGGCGACGGTCCGGCGGCTTATGGACCAGGTGCGGCCCTGCCTGCCCGAAGGGCAGCTGGACGTGCTGGACGTGGGCACGGGTACGGGCGTCGTGGCGGCGGCCATGGCGCGGCTGGGCCATCGGGTGACGGCGGCGGATCTGTGCGGCAATATGCTGGAAAAGGCGAAGGAGAACCTCACCGCCATGGGCCTGACGGCCCGATACGTGTGTGCCGCCGCGGGCAAACTCCCCTTTGCCGAAAACAGCTTTGACGTGATCATCTCCCGGAACGTGACCTGGGCCCTGCCGGAGCCGGAGCAGACCCTGGGTCTGTGGCAAAAGCTCTTAAGACCCGGCGGCCGGCTGATTTACTGGGACGGCAACCATTATTACTATCTCTTCAACGAGACGGACGCGGAAAACAGACAGCGGCTGCAGGCGCTGGCCGGCACGGTACACGGGGAAAACGGGTACGACGACCGGGGCAATCCCCTGCCGGTGGACTACAGTCTGTGCGATCAGACCGCCGTGGATCTTCCCCTGTCCCGCCTGGACAGACCCTGGCAGTGGGACAATCTCCGGCTGCCGGAGATGGGCTTTGCCATTCTCACCGAGCAGGTTTACAGGCCACAGACCCTGCTGGACCAGGGGGCGGCGGCGGGCTTTTATACGTCATTTTTCCTGGCGGCCGTCAACAAGAAGCAAAAAAATTCGGCGGAAGCCGGGGAAGAAAACGAAGATTTTACAAAAATTTTGTAAAATATTTTGGTTTCACGCCTTTAACTCCCGATGAGAATACCGAAAAAAGAAACGATTTTCGGAATTTGTACAGAAACAGAAGGCGTTTCCGAACACAATTTAACGGTTGTTCCGAAAATAGCATACACACCGATCCGGCGGATTGACTTTTGAAAACCACCACTTTATAATTTTTTCCAGAAGTAAAAAGCAATCCGGTGCCCTCCTGTCGTGGGAGGGAGAATAGGGAACCATGTGAAAATCATGGACGGTGCCGCCACTGTGCAGCGCCTGGACTCGACAGGAAAGCGGGCAAACCGCTTTCAGCCATTGGGAAACCGAGAAGGCCGCCGAGTCCGCGGAGAGATCCGCAAGGGCGCAAGTCAGGAGACCTGCCGGATTGGGTTGTGCCGCATTGCCGACGGTCCTTCGGCAGTGGGGGTATTTTGTCTGTCGCAAAAATCGGCTGCGGCGCGCTATGGCGTGCCGCGGCTTTTCTATTTCATCCGGAAAAGAGAGGTTGTCTGTGGGAAGGTATATTGTAAAGCGCGTTCTCTGGCTGATCCCGATCATGCTGCTGATATCATTCATTTCTTTCTCCCTCATGCATCTGTCTCCCGGTGATCCGGCGGTGATCTACCTGTCTCAGGGCGGGCAGTCGCCGGATCCCGAGGCAGTTGCCCAGGTCCGGGAGCAGCTGGGACTGAACAGGCCCTTTTTTGTGCAGTTCGGCGCCTGGCTGGCGAATCTGTTCCGGGGAGATCTGGGAACGTCCTTTTTCACCAAAAAACCGGTCATGCAGGAGATCGCCACCCTGTTTCCCAAAACCCTGGCGCTGACCTTTCTGGGTATGGCCCTGACCCTGGTCATCTCCATCCCGCTGGGGATCCTCTGCGCCACCCATGAAAATAAGCTGGCAGACTATGTGATCCGGTTTTTCTCCTTCGTCAACTCGGCCCTGCCGGGCTTTTTCGCCGCCATGCTGCTGATCTTCTTTCTCGGCGTAAAGCTCCGCTGGCTGCCCACGGTGTCCTCCGGCCATGCCAGCGGGATCTGGATGCCGGCCCTGACCCTGGCGTTGACCCTGTCGGCGGGCTATACCCGGCAGATCCGCACGGCCATCATCGGGGAGCTGGGAGAGGATTACATCCGCATGAAGCGCGCCCGGGGGATCCGGGAGCGGGTGATCCTGTACAAGGGGGCGCTCAAGAGCGCCATGCCGGCCATTCTGACCCTCGCGGGGATCAACGTGGGACGGCTGCTTGGGGGCACGGCGATCATTGAGATCGTGTGTACCTATCAGGGGATCGGCCGTCTGGCGGTCAACTCCATTACCAACCGGGATTACCCCATGATGCAAGGATATATCCTCATGATGGCGCTGATCTACGTGCTGGTGAACCTGCTGGTGGATCTGCTCCACGCGGCGGCAGACCCACGGGTCCGCAACCGCTTTGTCATCGAAAGCGCGAAAGGAGGCCGCCGCCATGGAAAAGCATAAACGAAACCCCGCGGTGACCCGGGCGTTGATCTGGACGGCGGTGGTGCTGCTGTTGTTCGTCTTCGCCGTTCTGGCGCCCCGCTTTGCGCCCCACGACCCCTATGCGGTCAATCTCCGGCAGGTCACACAGCCCCCCAGCCGGGAATATCCCTTTGGCACGGATTATATCGGCCGGTGTATCCTGTCCCGGCTGCTCTGCGGTGCGGCCCGCTCCATCTTCGCGGCCATCCCCGTGGTGCTCATCACCATGGTGGTGGGAACGGCCATCGGCATCATCTCCGGCTATTTCGGCGGGACGGTGGACCTGCTGATCATGCGCTTTGTGGACACGGTCCAGGCCTTTCCCAGTCTGGTGTTCACCATCGCCGTGGCGGCTATGCTGGGCGCCGGCATGACCAACTGCATCATCGCCATGTCCGTGATCGGCTGGACGACCTACGCCCGGCTGGCCCGAAGTCAGGTGCTGAGCCTGAAGGAAAAAACCTTCGTCTCCGCGGCCAAGGTCTCCGGCATGTCGGACCGGTGGATCCTGTTTCACACCCTGCTGCCCAACAGCATCTCCTCCGTGATCGTGGAGGCCAGCATGCACGTGGGCAACGCCATTTTGTCCTTTGCCGGCCTGTCCTTCCTGGGGCTGGGCACCATGCCCCCCTTCCCGGAGTGGGGCAATATGCTCAACGACGGCAAGGATACCCTGCAGACAGCGCCCTGGACGGTGATTTTCCCCGGCGTGGCCATTTTGCTGGTGGTCATGATCATGGGTATGTTCGGCGACAGCATCAACGCAGTGTTCAATCCGAGAAAACGCTCGGATAAAAACCAATAAACAAAGGAGATTCAAAATGAGAAGGAATATCAAAGGAATTCTGACGATGGCGCTTTGCCTTGTTCTGGTGATCGCCCTGCTTGCAGGCTGCGGCAGCAAGAGCAACGGGTCTGCGCCCGCCGCTGACGGCACGACACCCGCCGGGGACAGCGCGAAGACCGATACGGACGGCAAGGAGCCCGCCGCACCCGCTGCCAGCGATGTGACGCTGAACTTTGTTGCCCACGGTCCCAATACCATGACCGTCTTCACCAGTGACCCCGCCGTGGACTATACAGCTCTTATCAATCAGGGCATCGGTACCTGCGAGACGCTGTTCGTTCTGGACGACGACACCAAGGAGGTCAAGCCCCTGCTGGCCACCGAGATCACCCAGGCAAACGATACCACCTGGGAGATCACCATCCGGGACGGCGTGACCTTCTCCAATGGCAAGGCATTGACTGCCGACGCCGTCAAGAGTGCGTTTGACTACATCCTGACCAACAATACCCGCCTGGGCAATATGATGAACGTCGCTGAGATCCTGGCGGACGGGCAGAAGCTGACCATCAAAACCAATGACGTGGTGGCCATCCTTCCCCGTATTCTTACCGAGCAGAATATGTTGGTATTCGATACGGACGACGAGAATTACACGGACGGCCTGATCGGCACCGGCCCCTTCATTCTCGAGAAGATGGACGCCGACGGCAACTGCGATCTGATCAGAAATGAAAACTATTGGCAGGGTGTTCCCGCGGCCGCCAGACTGCACACGCTGTCCATCAATGATACTGGCGCTAACCGTGACGCTCTTCAGTCCGGCGAAATCGACTGGGGCAGTGTCTCCGACAGCGACCTGCAGATTTTTGAGAACGATGACCGTTATGAGGTCATGACCAAGAACAACGGCCGTGTATACTACCTGTATGTCAATCCCAACTATACCTTCACCCAGGATGACGCTCTGCGGGAGGCTCTGCAGTACGCCGTTGACCGGGAAGCCATCGTCGCCGGCGTGTACAGCGGCCACGGCGAGGCCACTCGTTCCATCTTCCCCAGCTGGTCTGAGTTCTACACCGATGAGTATCTCCAGCCGGAATACAACGTGGAGACCGCCAGAAAGATCTTGGCCGACGCCGGCTACACGGACAGCGACGGAGACGGCTTTTTGGAGAAGGACGGCGAGAAGGTCGTGCTGAACATCACCTGCTATGCGCCCAACAACTTCCCCACCCTCTCCGAGGTGCTTCAGTCCATGCTCAAGGAGATCGGCATTGATTCCACGATTGTCATATCTGAGAAGATCTTTGACGACCTGACCAGCGGAAACTTCAATATCGGCACCTATGGCTACAACACACTGACTCTGGGCGACAGCTTCAACTACATGCAGCCTGTCTTTGAGACGGACGCGAGCTCCAACTTTACAAAGTTCTCCAGTTCGGAAGTGGACGCGGCCCTCTCTGAGATGCGTGTGACCAGCGATCCTGCCCGTCGGGCAGAGCTGGTCCGGCAGATGCAGAAGGATATCTACGCCTCCAATGAGCGTATTTACATCATGCATATCCTCAACAACCAGGTCAACGTAAAGGGCGTGCAGAACCTGCCCTTTGGCTACGGTGGTGACAACACGGACAACTCTGTCCTCTGGCAGATTACAAAGTAATGAGTAAGCCGCTGCTGATACTGGAAAACGTCAATGTGGACTATGGCAATGCCCCGATCCTTCGGGACATTACCATGGTCGTAAAGCCCGGCGAGATCGTGGGCGTGGTGGGGGAGTCCGGCTCCGGCAAGAGCACCGCCATCTACGCCACCCTCGGCATCCTGGGCAAGGGCGGCAAGGTGGTCAACGGAACGATCACCTATGACGGCCGGGACCTGAAAAACATGGCCCCGGAGGCGAAGCGCGCCCTGCGGGGCAGCGAGCTTTCCCTGATCGCCCAGGATCCGGTCACCTCTTTTCATCCCATCCGGAAGATCCGCAGCGAGCTGTACGAGCTGGTTTCCGCTCATGGCGGCATGACCCGGCAGCAGGCGGAGGAGGAGATGCTCCGGGCCATGGAGAAAATCAGCCTCCGGGACGGACAGCGGATCCTGTCCCACTATGCCTTTGAGCTCTCCGGAGGCATGTGCCAGCGCACCTCCATTGCCATGGCCATGGTCCTCAAGCCCAGGATCCTCTTTGCCGACGAGCCCACCAGCGCCCTTGACGTAACGGTCCAGAAACAGGTGGTGGAGGAGATGATGAAGATCCGGGACGATTCCGGCACCGCCATCTTCATGGTCAGCCACAATATGGGCGTGGTGGCCCACATGTCGGACTATATCTACGTGATGCTCTCCGGGCGTATCATGGAGTGCGGCTCCAAGGACGACATCATACACCGGACAGCCCATCCCTATACGAAAAACCTCATCAGCGTCATTCCCCGGATGAATGCGCCGGCGCCCCGGGGAGTCTCCCTCCGGGAGCCGGACCGGAACGTGGCGGGGTACTGCCCCTTCCGGCAAAACTGTGACTGCAAATCCCCTGACTGCGGGGACAAGGTCCCGCCCATCCGGGAGATCAGCCCCGGACATTACGTCCGCTGCCACTGTGTGTAAGGAGGTGACGGGTTTGAACGTACTGGAGATCCGGGATCTGGATAAAAGCTTTGTCTCCCACAAAAAGGGGACCCTCGTCCACGCGGTGGACCACGTAAACCTCACCCTGGCGAAGGGGGAGTTTCTGGGCATCGTGGGGGAATCCGGCTGCGGCAAGAGCACCATTGCCAAGCTGGTCATGGGGCTGCTCACCCCGGATGGCGGGGAGATCCTGCTCGACGGGGAGGCGCTCCGCTGTCCCTATTCCCGAGGGGTATACAAGCGCCTGCAGATGATCTTTCAAATGCCCAAGGACTCCTTTGACCCCCGGCGGACCATCGGCAAATGCCTGACGGGGGTGCTGAAAAACTTCGGAACCCCGGCGGAACAGTGCCGGGAAAAGGCCGTCGCCCTGCTGGAACGGGTGGGCCTCAACGACACCTTTTTCAACAAATATCCCCATGAGATGAGCGGCGGCGAGTGCCAGCGGGCCGCCATCGCCAGAGCTATGGCCGCGGAGCCGGAGATCCTCATCTGCGACGAGATCACCAGCGCCCTGGACGTGAGCGTGCAGGCGCAGATCGTGGATCTGATCCTCCGGCTCAAGGAGAAAGGGGAGATCTCCGTGATCTTCATCTCACACGATCTGGCCCTGGTGCAGGGGATCTGCGACAGGATCTTTGTCATGCGGGACGGAAAG
>ONVR01000134.1 GCA_900321335.1 uncultured Eubacteriales bacterium
ACCTGCTTTTCCGTGAACAACATGCTCCGGGCGGAGTGCTACAAGCAGCGCATGGAGCGGGGCCTTTCCTTCTTTGAGTTCAACTACATGATCATGCAGAGCTACGACTTTTACTACCTGTTCCAGCACTACGGCTGCAATATGCAGTTCGGCGGCGACGACCAGTGGTCCAATATGCTCGGCGGCACGGAGTTGATCCGCAAGAAGCTGGGCAAGGATGCCCACGCCATGACCATCACCCTGCTGACGGACTCCAACGGCAACAAGATGGGCAAGACCGCCGGCAACGCCGTGTGGCTCGATCCCAACAAGACCTCGCCCTACGACTTCTACCAGTACTGGCGGAACGTGGGCGACGCCGACGTGATGAAGTGCCTGAAGATGCTTACCTTCCTGCCCCTGGAGCAGATCTGGGAGATGGAGAAGTGGCCGGACAACCGGATCAATGAGAAAAAGGAGATCCTGGCCTACGAGCTTACGGCTCTTGTCCACGGCCAGCAGGAGGCGGACAAGGCCCAGGCCTCTGCAAGAGCCATGTTCGGCGGCAGCGGCGAGGGGGCAGAACTGCCTACCACGGAGCTGACGGCGTCGGACCTCACAGACGGCGCCATCGGTATTCTGGACGTTCTGGTCAAAACGGGTCTGTGCTCCAGCAAGGGCGACGCCAGACGCAACGTCCAGCAGGGCGGCGTGGAGGCCGGCGGTGAGAAGGTCACGGATATCGCCAGGACCTTTACCGCGGCGGAGCTGTCCGGCGATGGCCTGGTGGTCAAGCGTGGAAAAAAGAATTTCCGAAAAGTTGTGCTGCAGTAAAACAAAAATACGCTGACGCGAAAGGCGCCAGCGTATTTTTTTGCCTCACGGGAACTCAGTGCATGCTGCTCTCGTAGGACTCGATCATCTTCTTGACCATCTGGCCGCCGATGGAACCGGCCTGCTTGGAGGTCAGATCACCGTTGTAGCCCTGCTTCAGGGAAACGCCGACCTCAGAGGCGGCCTCCATCTTGAAGCGGTCCATGGCCTCCCGGGCGCTGGGGTTCATGATGCTAGAACTTGACATATGGTTCACAACTCCTTGATCGTTGATTTGTACAGACGCAAGATTGCGTCTTTCGATACTTAGAATGGCCCGTTTCACCGGGAATAAACAGGAAAGATTAACCGCCTGCAAAGCAAAAAAATACCGTCGGATCACCGACGGTATTTTTTGAATTTTTATCACAGTGCTGCAAATCCTTTTTCCAGATCCGCCAGAATATCATCGATATGCTCGGTGCCGATGGACAGGCGAATGGTGCTGGGCTTGATGCCTTGATCCAGCAGCTCCGCCTCCGTCAGCTGGGAGTGGGTGGTGGTAGCGGGGTGGATCACCAGACTTTTTACGTCCGCCACGTTTGCCAGCAGGGAGAACAGCTCCAGATGATCGATAAAGGCGTGGGCCTGCTCCTGGCCGCCTTTGATATCAAAGGTAAATATGCTGCCGCCGCCGTTGGGGAAATACCGTTCATACAGGGCGTGCTCCGGGTGATCGGGAAGAGAGGGGTGGTTCACGTGGTCCACCAGAGGGTGGTTGGCCAGATAGGCCACGACCTTTTTCGTGTTTTCCCCATGCCGTTCCAGACGCAGGGAAAGCGTCTCCACGCCCTGCAGCAGTAAAAAGGCGTTGAACGGGGAGATGGCAGCGCCGGTATCCCGGAGGAGAATGGCCCGGATGTAGGTGACAAACGCCGCCGGACCGGCCGCATCGACAAAGGATACGCCGTGATAGCTGGGGTTGGCCTCGGCGATGGGAGCGTATCTGCCGCTGGCCTTCCAGTCAAATTTGCCCCCGTCCACGATCACGCCGCCCAGGGTGGTGCCGTGGCCGCCCAGGAATTTTGTGGCGGAGTGGACCACGATGTCCGCGCCGTGTTCAATGGGGCGGATCCAGTAGGGAGTGCCGAAGGTGTTATCAATGACCAGAGGCAGCCCGTGCCGGTGGGCAATGGCCGCGATGGCGTCGATGTCCGGAATATCGCTGTTGGGATTGCCCAAGGTCTCGATGAAAATGGCCTTCGTCCTGTCGTTGATGGCCGCCTCGGTCTCGGCCAGATCATGGATGTTGACAAAGGTGGTGCTTACCCCGTACAGAGGAAGGGTGTGGGCCAGCAGATTGTAGCTGCCGCCGTAAATGGTTTTCTGGGCCACGATGTTGTCCCCGGCGGCGGTCAGCGCCTGAATGGCGTAGGTAATGGCAGCGGCGCCGGAGGCCACCGCCAGTGCCGCCACGCCGCCCTCCAGAGCGGCCACGCGCTTTTCCAGCACCTCCTGGGTGGAGTTGGTCAGACGGCCGTAGATATTGCCGGCGTCGGTAAGACCGAAACGGGCCGCCGCATGGGCGGAATCCCGGAAGACGTAAGAAGTGGTCTGGTAGATGGGCACCGCCCGGGCATCCGTGGCGGGATCGGGCTGCTCCTGGCCCACGTGAAGCTGTAAGGTCTCAAATTTATAGTTGCTCATTTTTTTCAATCTCCTTTGAAAGTTGTATACACGCCGTTTTCGCGGCTGAAATCGTCAAGCGTCCGTGTACCCTGCGGTACAGAGACAGCACCTGCTGTTTTCTGCCCTGCCGGCGGGCATTCGCCCCCGGCGGAAGTTGCCGCGGATGTGCTTTGCCAGAATGTACCGCATAGCGAAACGCTCCCTTCAAAGAAATTACATACTTGATTAGTAGGTATGTAGGGATAATAGCACAGGGATCGCCGTCTGTCAATCGTTTTTTTACTTTTTCTGAAATTTTTTTTCGGCGCGTATACAAAGCCTTTTTTCCCAGCCGGGAAAATGTTATAATGGCAATGGAAAAAACAGTTGGATCACACAAACGGAGGTATATGATGGATCGCAAACAGCCATATTTTGACCGTGTCTGTGCCCTGCGGGAGCGGATGGAGCAGACCGGGATCGACGCTTATCTTGTCCTTACCGACGACTTCCACGCATCGGAGTACGTGGGGGACCATTTCAAATGCCGGGCCTGGGTGTCCGGGTTTACCGGCTCAGCCGGCATCCTCGCGGTGACGAAAAACGCCGCCGGTCTCTGGACGGACGGCCGGTATTTTATCCAGGCGGCGGATCAGCTTGCGGGCACCGGCATCACCCTGTATAAGAGCGGCCAGCCGGGCGTTCCCACCCTGAGCGCTTATCTGGCGGAGAATCTGCGGGAGGGACAGTGTGTGGGCTATGACGGCCGCACGGTGACGGTGGATTATGCCAAAGGTCTGAAGGAAGCGCTCCGGGCCAAAAACGTCACCTTCCGGGAGAACGTGGACCTGGTGGGGCAGCTCTGGACGGACCGTCCCGCCCTGCCGGAGCAGAAGATCTGGCTGCTGGGGGAGCAGTACACAGGCAAGAGCCGCGCCCGGAAGCTCACAGAGCTCCGGCAGGCCCTGGAAGAGGAGAACGCCGGGGCGATCCTCATCGCCTCTCTGGACGATATCGCCTGGCTGTATAACCTGCGGGGGAGCGACATTGCCTACAACCCGGTGGCCCTGGCCTATACCCTCGTGTATCCGGACCGGGCGGTGCTGTACATCAGCCCGAAGGCGACAGAGGGCGAGGCGGCGGAGGCGCTGGCAGCCGACGGGGTAGAACTGCGGCCCTACCTGCAGGTGTACGAGGATCTGAAGAAGCTGGAGAAGGGAACGCGCCTCTGGGCGGACACGGGATGCATCAACGTGGCGCTGCTGGGCGCTGTGAGCCGGGACGTGGAGCTGGTCGATAAACCCTCTCCCACGACTCTTGCCAAGGCCATTAAGACGCCGGAAGAGATGGAGAATATGCGTCTTGCCCACATTCAGGACGGGGTAGCCGTGACCAAGGCCATTTACTGGATCAAACAGCAGCGGGAGACGCAGGCCTTCCGGGAGGGCAAAATCACGGAGCTCACCGTCAGCGAAAAACTGGCCCAATGCCGGAAAGAGCGTCCCGGTTTTCTGGAGCTGAGCTTCGAGTCCATCGTGGCCACAGGCCCCCACGGGGCCATCGTTCACTACGATCCCACCCCGGAGACGGATATCCCCATCCAGGACAATACGTTCCTGCTTATGGATACGGGCGGCCAGTACATGCAGGGCACCACGGACATCACCCGGACCATCGTGCTGGGGACCGTCACCGGGGAGATGAAAAAGCACTTTACCGCTGTGCTTCGGGGCAATCTGGCCCTGGGTGGGGCGAAGTTCAAGCACGGCTGTACCGGGGTCAACCTGGATTATCTGGCCCGCAGTCCCCTGTGGGAAATGGGGCTGGATTACAACCACGGCACGGGCCACGGAGTGGGCTACCTGCTCAACGTCCACGAGGGGCCCAACGGCATCCGCCTCCGGGACGCGGGGGGCAAGGTGGGCACCGTGCTGGAGGAGGGAATGATCACCTCCAACGAGCCGGGCTTTTACCTGGAGGGGCAGTACGGCATCCGCTGTGAGAACCTGATCCTGTGCAAACAGGCGGAGAAGAACGACTACGGCCAGTTTATGGCGTTTGAGACCCTGACCATGGTACCCTTCGACGTGGACGCCATCGACCCGGCCCTGCTGTCGGATCGGGAGAAAACGCTGCTCAACGACTACCATCAGAAGGTCTATGAGACGCTCTCTCCCTATCTGGAGCCGGAGGAGAGCCAGTGGCTCTTTGCGGTCACCCGGCCGGTGTGATCCTTTATGTGTAAAAATCCACCGGGAGGTCCGGATCAACCGGACCTCCCGGTGGATTTCTCTGAAAGATGACAAAAGTTGCGGCATAGTTGGTGGAGGCAACCGCCTGCGTGAGATATACTGCGGACAGAAGGGAGGAATAAACCATGAGCCAAGCAACCATTTCCATTATATTGGTCGTGCTGCTGGATTGCGCCGTTCTTGCGGGGCTGGTATATCTGGGGATCCTGCTGGCAAGGGCGCTGAAAACCTACGTCGCCTCCAAACAGGTCCGGCAGGAAAAGGCGGAGACCATCCGCTGCCTCGGGGATGTGATCAAAAGACATTGCACGGCGTGTAAAATGACCCAGGAATTTGTCGCCGAAGCCATCGGCGTCAGCCGTCAGGCCGTCTCCAAGTGGGAAAGCGGCGT
>ONVR01000107.1 GCA_900321335.1 uncultured Eubacteriales bacterium
CTCAGCGTGCTGCTGGTCTGGTTTGCGCTGCCTCGCTGGGGGATCGGCGGATATCTGTTTATGATCTGCTTTACGGAGGTGTTCAACTTCTCTCTGAGTCTGTATAAGCTCAGGCGTCTTACCACGGTGCGCATGCCGCCGACGCTTCTTTTCCGGGCGCTTTTATGCGCCGCAGGGAGCGGCGCCGGAGCCGCGCTGCTTCTGGGACCTGTCGGCATTGAAGCGGGCGCCGTTTTCCCGCTGATCCTGTCTCTGTCCGTCTGCCTCGGGCTCTACTGGGTGCTGCTGAGGATCACGGGATGCCTGGGCACAGGCCGCAAAATCTCCTTGCGGCCAAGAGCGGGGAATGATACAATATAGGAAACGCAAAAGAGACAAGGCAAGGAGCTGATGGTATGCGCAAAGAAGAATTCTATCTGCCGTCCACCGACGGAAAAAACACCCTGCACTGCATCCGGTGGCTGCCGGAGGGAGAGCCCATCGCCGTTCTGCAGATCGTCCACGGTATGGTGGAGCACATCGCCCGGTACGAAAACTTCGCTCAGGCCCTGTGTATGCGGGGCATGGCCGTGGTGGGCGACGACCACCTGGGACACGGTCTCACCGCCGCCAGGGACGAGGATCTGGGTTACATCTGCCCGGAGCGCGAGAGCGACACCATGGTCGCGGACATTTACGAGGTCACCAAATACGTCAAAACCAGCTTTCCCGGGATCCCCAACTACATTCTGGGACACAGCATGGGTTCCTTCCTGACCCGCAAATACTTGACGCTCCACAGCGGCGACGTGGACAAGGCCATCATTATGGGCACCGGCTTTATGCCGGCTGCCATGGTCAGATTTGCTCTGGGCCTGACCAACACCGTAGGCAAGCTCAAAGGCGAGCGCCACCGGAGCCGTCTGCTGACCGCCCTTGCCCTGGGCAGCTACAACAAGCGTTTTACCTTCCCGGACTCCCCCTCCGCCTGGCTGACAAAGGACCCGGAGATCGTCCGGATCCACGACGCGGACAAGTACGCCACCTTCACCTTCACCGTCAACGCCTACCGGGCTTTGTTCTCCACGCTGGTGTATCTGGCCGAATGGACGAATTTCGACAAGGTCCGCCGGGATCTGCCGGTGCTGATCGTCTCCGGTGCCGACGACCCCGTGGGGGATTTCGGCAAAGGTCCCACCGCCGTGTTTCAGGCGTATAAAGAGCGGGGCATGCAGGACGTGACTTTGAAGCTCTACGAAGGGGACCGGCACGAGATCACAAACGAACTGGACCGGGAGACGGTTTACGCCGACCTGTATGCCTGGCTGACAAAGGATACGGAGGTGAAGCCCGGTGCGTAAGTATATCATGGCCTTAGACAGCGGCACCACCAGCAACCGCTGCATTCTCTTCGATGCTAAGGGAGAGATCTGCTCCATGGCGCAAAAGGAGTTTACCCAGCACTTTCCAAAGCCCGGCTGGGTAGAGCACGACACCAAGGAGATCTTCGCCACGCTGCTGGGTGTGGCACGGGAGGCCATGGCCCGCATCGGCGCCTCCGGCGCCGACATTGCCGCCATCGGCATCACCAACCAGCGGGAGACCACCGTCGTGTGGGACAGGCACACGGGAGAACCCGTGGCCCCTGCCATCGTCTGGCAGTGCCGCCGGACGGCGGAACGCTGCAGCGCCATCGAAAAAACGCCCCTGGCCAAAACCATCACGGAGAAAACGGGACTTGTCATCGACGCCTACTTCTCCGCCACCAAGATCCAGTGGCTTCTGGACAATGTCCCCGGCGTCCGGGCGCGGGCCCAGGCAGGAGACCTGCTCTTCGGCACCATCGACACCTGGATCATATGGAACCTGACGGGAGGCAAGGTCCACGCCACGGACTACACCAATGCCGCCCGGACCATGCTGTACAACATCTACGATCTGTGCTGGGACGAGGATCTGATCGCCAGCTTTGACATTCCCCGGAGCCTGCTGCCCCAGGTCTGCCCCTCCAGCCATCTGTTCGGCGTGACGGATCCGGAGCTGTTGGGAGGCAAGATCCCCATCGCCGGAGTGGCCGGCGACCAGCAGGCGGCTCTGTTCGGCCAGACCTGCTTTGAGCCCGGAGACGCGAAAAACACCTACGGCACGGGCTGCTTTCTGCTGATGAACACGGGCACCGTCCCCGTGATCTCCCGAAACGGGCTGGTGACCACGATCGCATGGGGCCTGGACGGGCAGGTCAATTACGCGCTGGAGGGCTCCGTCTTCGTGGCTGGAGCTGCCATCCAGTGGCTCCGGGACGAAATGGGCCTCATCGCCAACGCCGCCCAGTCCCAGGAATTTGCCGAGAAGGTCGACGATACCAACGGCTGCTTCTTTGTCCCCGCTTTTACCGGTCTGGGCGCCCCCTACTGGAATCAGGAGGCCCGGGGCATCATCACGGGTCTGACCCGTGGCGTGAACAAGTACCATCTGGTCCGGGCCGCGCTGGAATCTCTGGCCTATCAGACGGACGACGTGCTCCGAGCCATGCAGAGCGACGCGGCCATGGAGCTGAAGACCCTCAAGATCGACGGCGGCGCCAGCGCAAACGATTTTCTGGCCCAGTTCCAGTCTGATATCTCCCACGTGCCTGTGGATCGTCCGCGATGCGTGGAGACCACGGCGCTGGGTGCCTCCTATCTGGCGGGACTGGCGGTTGGCTTCTGGAAGAATACGGATGAGATCCGGCGCAACCGGATCTCGGACCGGCTGTTCGCCCCGTCCATGGAGGAGGGCCGCCGGGAGGATCTGCTCCAGGCGTGGCACCGGGCCGTTTCTCAGTGTCAGAGCTGACGCCATGCGCTATCGTGCGATTACCCGGGGCATCTTCCGGTCCCGGCCCAACCGCTTTATCGCCCTGGTGGATGTGGACGGTCGGGAAACGGTGTGCCACGTAAAGAACACAGGCCGGTGCCGGGAGCTGCTGGTTCCCGGGGCGACGGTAATTCTGGAAAAGGCCGCCAATCCCAACCGGAAAACCGCCTGGGATCTGATCAGCGTATATAAAGGCGAAACGCTCATCAACATGGACAGCCAGAGCCCCAACCGGATCGCCGGGGAATACCTGCCTCATCTCTTTCCCGATGCTGTCCGTATCCGGCCGGAGATGCCATACGGTGCCTCCCGTTTCGACTTCTATATCGAGGTGCCGGGACGCCGGATCTTTCTGGAGGTCAAGGGCGTGACCCTGGAAAACGGCGGCGTAGCCATGTTTCCCGATGCGCCCACGCAGAGGGGCGTCAAGCACCTGGATGAGCTGGTGCGGGCCACAGAGGAGGGCTACGAGGCCTGTGTGCTCTTTGTGGTGCAGATGAAGGGCATCCGCGTTCTGCGTCCCAACGACGTCACCCATCCGGCTTTCGGGCAGGCCCTGCGCCGGGCCAAAAGCGCCGGGGTGAAGATCCTGGCGGTGGACTGCATCGTCACCGAGGACACGGTAACGGCAGACACGCCCGTAGCCGTGGAGCTGTAGACAGGCAAAGAATGATCCCGCTTCCTGTGCAGGAAGCGGGATCTTCGCGTCTATCGTCTCTTTTTCATCTTTCCGATGATCTTTGTGAGGACGATGGTCAGAATAGAGGAGGCAACCACGCCCATGGCGATGGCCACGGATTCCTGAACCGTCAAGGTGCCGTAGGCCACAGCCTCGCGGCCGGCGCTCTGGACCAGGGCGGCCATCGTGTAATACAAGGCGTTTCCCGGCAGCAGCACCACCAGTCCCGGCAGGAGAAACACCGTGGTGGGGGCCTTGATGATCCGGGCCATGCTCTCGGCAACCAGACCGCAGACGATGGCAGGGATGACAAAGCACAGAAACATATTGTCCGTAAAAAAAGTGCAGCACTCGTAGATCACTGCCGTCAGGGCGCCGCAGGCCAGCACCGGTACCATCCGTTTCATCTTGACGGAAAACAGCAGGGAAAACCCCAGGGTGCCGAAAATGCCGGAGACGGTCTGCACCTCCGCGGAGGCGGTCAGCCCGCTGGCGGGAACGTGAAAGAGCATCAGCGCGACGGCAAACCCCAGGGCGATGGCCAGGGCCGTGAGCACCGCCTCCACCACCCGCATACAGCCGGTCATGGTGTCCCCCAGCAGCATATCCCGCAGGCCGTTTATGAGCACCAGTCCGGGGATCTGGAGCATGATATCGCCGATCATGACCTTGTCCGGATTGGGCGCCAGGCCAATCCGTCCGGCCAGGCAGGCCAGGATCCCCATTGCCGCGGCGGTGACCGCCGTGTAGATCAGCCGGTTGGGAAGCTGGGCCCGCAGGTGCCGGTCACACAGCCACAGCAGCACAGCAATGAGCATGCTGACCAGACAGTCCCCGGCACGGCCGCCGAAAAACACGCAAAAGCCCCCTGCCGCGAAGACGTAGCCCATGGCCTTGAGCAGCACCGGCAGGACCCCGCTCCGGCCTCCAAGCCGCGCAAACGCCCGGCGGGCCCGGTCCAGAGGCGGCTTTTCCCCGCACAGCCGCCGGGACAGGCTGTTGAGATCCTCCAGCCGGTCCAGATCGGTGGTATAGGACGTGACCCGGCGGCTCTGGGTATAGGTCTGCTCCCCCGCCTGTACCGTGGCAAGCACCATGGAGTTGATGGAGAACACGTCCACCCGGTCTGCGCCGTAGGCCCCGCCGATGAGAGAGATGGTCTGCTCCACCCGGTGCACGTCCGCGCCGCATTCCAGCATAGCCTCCCCCATATCCATGGACAGGGACAGAGCCTGCTCCGTTACGTTTTCCGTCATACCGTCACGTACCCTTCTTCATCGTAAGCGTTTCGCCCGAAGGCGCAGTCCATCATACACTACGGCGTGGGAATTGTCAACGCCACAGAAGCCACACCATGCCGTATCCCGTTGCAACCGCGGCCAGGGTAAAGGGCACGCCGATGCGCAGATAGTCCCCGCTCCTGACCCGGTAGCCCCGCTTTTCCAGCAGACCCAGAGCCGTGATGTTGGCCGAGGCGCCGATGGGCGTCAGGTTTCCCCCCAGGGTGGCGCCGATGAGCAGGCCGTAATACAGGATATAGGGCGTCACCCCCATGGCGGCGGCCGCCGCCGTCATGACCGGGAGCATGGTGGCCACGTAGGGAATGTTATCCACGAATGCGGAGGCCAGCACGGAAAACCAGACGATGAGCGTATAACAGGAAAACAGGCTTCCGCCCGCCAAGGCGAGAAACGTGCGGGACAGGGCGTCGATGACCCCCGTGTACGTCAGGCCGCCGATGACCACCAGCAGCGACAGCAGCAGAAGCAGCGTGGACCAGTCCACCTCCCGGATGGCCCTTGCCGCCCCGGCCCGGTTGCCCCGCAAAAGCTCCCGCAGCAGTCCCAGGACAAACAGGTCCAGGCAGATCCAGCCGTTGGCGTTTTCCGGTTTTTCCGGCAGAAAAGACACGGCGATGAGCAGGATCACCATGGCACACAGCAGTACCGTGGGAAAATAGTCTGTGACCGGTGTGAGCCGGGAGGCGTTCACCGGGCTCCGTTCCCGCCGGAACAAAAGCAGCAGCATGCCCATGGCGGCCAGGCATCCCGCCTGGACGACCCAGAAGATCCCCAGGCGTCCCCGAAACCAGAAAAAATCGAGGAAATCCATTCCCGCCTCGCTGCCCATAAGGATCGACGTGGTATCTCCCACCAGGGTCGCCGCCCCCTGAAGATTGGAGGAGACGGCAATGGCGATGAGCATGGGCACGGGGTTGATCCGCTGCTTCTCCGCCACGGCGATGGCCACGGGGGCGATCATCAGCACCGTGGCCACGTTGTCCACCAGGGCCGAGACGAGGCTTGCCAGCAGGGACAGGGCCAGGATCGCCCAGCGCACATCCGGCACGAGCCGGGTGATCCGGTCGGCCATGCGGGCCGGCATGCCCGTAGCGGAAAACAGGCTGACCACGCCCATGGTGCCGCCGATCATCAGCAGCACGTTCCACTGGATGCTTGCCAAGGCCCGGTCCGGCGGGATCAGCTTCAGCAGGAGAAAAGCCAGCGCCCCGGCGCAGGCCGTCAAAGGCCGAAACCGGGGCAGGGCGATCATCAGGCAGTAGGTCAGCGCAAAAACCACAAGAGCCTTGAGCATCATATCAGTACACCTCCATCCCATCGGGTATGGACAAGTATATGAGATGGCGGCGCAAAATATGCCCGGACGCTTCGGCGTCCGGGCATATTTCTCCTGTTTGTATCACTCCGGCGCGTTGGTGCTGAACTCGCAGCCGCAGTAGGTCTGCCGGTACAGGGCATACTGCGCCGACAGGGCTGTGGTCCGGTCAAAGCCTCCCCGCTTTTTGAAATCCGCATGCAGAAAGGCGATCCCCTCCCGCTCCCCGATCTCCGCTCCCAGCCGGTTGAGCAGCCGGGAATCCTTGTGGGGGCTCACGGACAGGGTGGTGGTAAAATAAGCAAAGCCGTGCTCCCTTGCGTACCGGGCAGCACAGGTCAGGCGCAGACGGAAGCAGCGCTCACACCGTGCGCCCCCCTCCCGGACCTGCTCCATGCCCCGGGCGATCTGCAGAAATTCGCCGTGATCGTAAGGGAGGCTCACCAGTTCCACCGGGTTTTCAAAGGGCATGGCGGCGATGAGCCGACGCTGCTCCGACAGGCGCTTTTCAAATTCCGCCCGGGGGTAGATATTGGGATTGTAGTACAGCACCGTCAGGTCAAAATACGGGCTCAGCCGCTCCAGAACGGAGCTGCTGCAGGGGCCGCAGCAGCTGTGCAGCAGCAGGCGGGGCGTGCCCGTCAGCGTTTTCAGTTCCCGCTCCATAAGCAGGTTGTAATTGGGATCTCTGTCCATGGCATGCTCCCTCCCCTCAAATGGCAAGCGGCGCTCATTTGCATGAACGCCGCGCTGTCTTTTCTTTCCGCTTTGGATTACAGATACGCCTTGATGGTCTCGCTGGCCAGCGCGATATCGCCGCTGACGGTCATGGTGAAGTTCACGCCTTCCCGCTCGCCAAAAGCGGCACACCACCGGACGAAATCGTCGCAAGCCTCTCCCAGCGTGCCGTTGGTGATCTTCAGCAGGTTGTCGATATAGACCTCGTTGATATCGTAATTGCCCGCGTGCAGGCCGGAGATCAGGCCCTTGAGATAATCGAAATTGTGGCTGCCGTATGCCGCCGCGTCAACCAGTCTTACTGTGTACGGAATATCATAAGTCATTTTCGCACCGTTCTCGATGCAGACAACGACGCCCGTTGCCTCAGACGCGCTTTTGTGTATCAAATCGACCAGCTGCTTCGTTTTACCGGTCCCCTTTACGCCCATGATTACTTTAACCATAGTGAAACACCCCTTTCGGTTTTTTCTATCTTACCATACAAGCAGGTGAATTTCAACTGCAAAAATATATAATTTCGCAGGACGGATTTTGGCGGAAATGGGGCCCTCAGCCCCCGGCGAAGATCGTCCGCAGGACCCTGCCGAACAGCTCCGTCCAGCGCAGCCGTCCCACGCTGTCCGACGCTTTCAGCTCGTAGCGGCCCAGGATCTCCCCGCCGGCGGTGACGGTCAGTGTTCCGATGACCTGGCCCTTTTCCACCGGGGCCGTCAGCGTCTCGGGCAGCTCTACCTTCCGCTCCACGGCGCCCTGGGCGCCCTTTTCCACCAGAAGGCTCTCCCGCGTCTCCAGTACGGGCTGGACATATCGCTGGCGGCCCAGCTTCACGGGCACAGGACGCAGGATCTCCTCCGGCTCGTTGGGCACGGCGGTGTAGTTGGCAAAGCCGTAACTCAGCAGCGTTTTGGCGTCCTCAAAGCGCTGCTGTGAGGTTTCGCCGTGGAGAACGACGGCGATATACTCCACTCCCTCCCGCTCCGCCGTGGCGGACAGGCAGTACATGGCCCGGCTGGTAAAGCCCGTTTTCAGACCCGTCGCGCCCTCATAGTAGTATATCAGCTTATTGGTGTTGCTCAGGCCGAATTCCCCGCTGCGGATGGTGTCCATCCAGATGGTGGTATAGGCCTTGATCATCTCATGACAGATCAGCTCCCGGGACATGATGGCAATATCCCGCGCCGTGGTCACGTGCTCCGGGTCATCCATCAGGCCCGTACAGTTGGTAAAGCGGGTGTTTACCATCCCCAGCTCCGCGGCGCGCCGGTTCATCCGCTCCACGAAAGCCTCCTCCGTGCCCGCCAGATGCTCCGCCATGGCGACGGCGGCGTCGTTTGCCGAGGCCACCACAATGGCCTTGAGCATCTCGTGGACGGACATATGCTCCCCCTCTTCCAGAAACACCTGGGAGCCGCCCATGGAGGCTGCCCGGGCACTGCAGGTCACAGGATCGTCCAGGGCCACAGTATTGGCCTCAATGGCCTCCACGATGAGCAAAATGGTCATCACCTTCGTCACGCTGGCAGGCTCCCGGGGCGTGTCTGCGTCCTTCTCGTACAGCACCCGGCCGGAGCTCTTCTCCATCAGGATCGCCGAGGGCGCCGCTATGGTGATGGCGTCCCCCGTCAGCAGGGGCTCCCGGTGAGAAAACGCCTCCGTATCCAGCTCGGCGTCATCCAGAACGTCCAGACTCTCCCGGCTCCCGTCCGCCCCGGCGCTGAGGGTCAGCGGGCAGAGCAGCGCAAGGGTGAGCAAAATGATCAAAATCCGTCTCATGACAAACACTCCTTTTGACTTGTACTAATTTTTATGCCGCCGGCATTTGTTTTAGTACCTGACCAAAAAGCACTTGATTTTTCAAATTTCTGTGGTATGATAGGGATACACGCAGGGTTGGTATATCGGTATTACTCTAGCTTCCCAAGCTAGCTAGGCGGGTTCGACTCCCGTACCCTGCTCCAAAAACAAGAGGCCGCCGTCGCGGCCTCTTGTTTTTGGGCTTCGCCCTTTGGAGATCACACCTGCTCGGCGGAAGTGAATTCCGCCTGCGCCAAGGTTTTGCTTTGCAAAACGCTTGTTACCCGCGACAACGCGGGATGCGCCTTCGGCGCTTCCTGTTTTCTGTGCCCGCACCTGCGGCCTCTTGTTTTTGGGCTTCGCCCTATGACACCCATCGATTTCACTTTATCCAGGAGACCCCCCTATGAACGACGCGTTTCAGACCATAACGCCCCAGCAGGCCAAGGCCATGATGGAGGCAAACCCGAACTGCCTGATCCTGGACGTCCGGGAGATCGAAGAATACATCACCGGACACGTGGATGAGGCGCTGCCCTTCACGCTCTCTGAGATCGACGCAGCTTCCGCCCGAGAGATGATCGAAAGTCCGGACAGTCTGGTGCTGGTATACTGCCGCACGGGTAAGCGCAGCCGCCAGGCCGCGGCAAAGCTGGCCGCCCTGGGTTACACCAACGTGTATGACTTCGGCGGTCTGGAAAGCTGGCCTTATGGCCTGTATTACTAAGGCGGTCGTCTGTATGAGAAAGATTCTGTTTGTCTGTCTGGGCAATATCTGCCGCAGTCCCATGGCGGAGTTCGTGATGAAAAAGCTCGTCGCCGAAGCAGGGCTGGAAAACGCGTTTTTCATCGCCTCCGCCGCCACCAGCGACGAGGAACGGGGCAATCCCGTCTATCCGCCTGCCCGGCGGGAACTGGCATCTCACGGCATCTCCTGCGCCGGGAAAACCGCCCGGCAGATCACGGCGGCGGATTACAACGCCTTTGACGTGATCGTCGCCATGGAGCGCGCCAATCTCCGGGCCCTGTCCCGAATCCTTCCCGGCGAGGACAAAACGAGCCTCCTGCTGGACTATACGGACACCCCCGGTGACATCGCCGACCCCTGGTACACCGGGGATTTTGCCGCCACCTACCGTCAGGTGCTCTCCGGCTGCTGGGGACTTCTGGCGCACCTGACTGCCGGATGCGGCCATTGACGAATCTGGCGGATTGTGATACTCTTACGTTTGTACCGGACCAAAGCAACAGGTTTCAATTATCTTAAAGGAATACGATCTATGTCTAAAATCGCTATTATCACTGACTCCGCAAGCGACGTTTCCCCTGCGGACGAAAAAGAATACGGCATCTTTATGATGCCCTTCACCGCCGTGCTGGACGATAAGGAGTACGTCAGCCGGATCGACGTGGACAACGACACGTTTTACAAGCTCATGGACGCAAGCGCAAGTCTGCCCACACACTCCCAGCTGACGGCTTATGACTTTATCCAGATGTACAAAAGGCTCTTCGCTGACGGCTACACGGACGCCATTGCGGTGCTGATTAACGCGGAGGGCTCCTCCACCTTTGAAAACGCCTGCATGGCCTACGACCTGTTCCTGGAGGAGGTCCCCCAGGCAAAAGACGTGTTTCACGTGCACCCCTTTGACAGCGAGAGCTACAGCGGCAGTTACGGCTACGCCGTGGTAGAGGCCGCCAAGATGGTCCGTCAGGAAAAGCCGCTGGAGGAGATTCTGGCCTTTATCCGGGACTGGCTGGATCACGTGGCCATTTACTTCGGCATTTACACCCTCAAATACGCAAAAAAATCCGGCCGGATCCCCAGCGCCGCCGCCTTCGTGGGAGAAGCTCTCGGCCTCAAGCCCATTTTGTACATCGACGACCACAAGATCGTCACCGCCGATAAGGTCCGGGGCGACAAGCGGGTAATCCCCACCATTATTGACTACGTCCGGAAACATATGGAGCCCGGCTCCCCTTACTGCCTCAACTACGGCAGCGACAGGGCGCTGCTGGACGAGATGCGCGCCGCGGCGGAAAAGGCAATCGGCTACCCTGCCTCTTACGAATTTCAGGTGGGCGCCGTGATCGCCGCCAACGCCGGTCACAGGCTTATCGCCATCACCTTCCGTCAGAAAGAACAATAAAGAAAGCCGTCGCCCGGATCGGGCGGCGGCTCTTGCTTTCTACTCCTCTTCCAGTTCAAAGGCCTTCTGGATGATATAACACTCACCGGCGTAGCGGCAGCGGTCAAAATCGCACTCCGTACGGATCAGGGACAGGTATCCGTCGCTGTCCACCTCGTAGGTACAGGCCATCTGCCGGGTCTCGTTTTTTACCTTGCAGTAACCGTCAAAGGTCTCCACACGCATTTCCATAAAATCACCTGCCGCCGTCAGATCTCATAGCACCAGTATTCCGGCTTATCTGTCTCGGCAAAGCCGTCCGGTTTGAACTGCAGCTCCGGGGCGCGCATGCTCACCCGGGTGTGCGGGGGCACGGAGCTGGTGATGAAGGCGTTGCCGCCGATGATGCAGCCCTCACCGATGACCGTCTCGCCCCCAAGGATGGAGGCGCCGGAGTATATGGTCACGTCGTTTTCAATGGTGGGATGGCGTTTTTTGTTCCGCAGGCCCTGGCCCGCTCTGGTGGACAGGCCGCCCAGGGTCACCCCCTGATAGATCTTCACCCGATCCCCGATGGTGGTGGTCTCCCCGATGACCACGCCGGTGCCGTGGTCGATAAAGAAATACTTTCCGATGGTGGCCCCGGGATGGATGTCAATTCCCGTCAGGCTGTGGGCATGCTCGGTCATGATCCGGGGGATGATGGGCACCCCCAGCAGGTGCAGCTCATGGGCGATGCGGCTGACGGTGATGGCGTAAAAGCCCGGGTAGGACAGGATGATCTCGTCGTGGTTGAAGGCCGCCGGGTCCCCCTCGTAAGCCGCCGCCAGATCCAGTTTCAGGGTCTCGTGGATCTGGGGAATGGTCTCAATAAAGCGCCTGGCCACCTCCTTGGCCCGGCGGTGCCGGGTCCCGCTGTCCGCTCCCGCGTAAGCCTCGCTCTGGATCAGGGCCAGGGTGATCTGCCCCACCAGCGTCACGTAGATCTCCCCCACCAGGGAGCTGAGTTCGTACTCCAGGGCAAAGCCCCCTACGTCCTTACTGACGAAGTGAGCCGGAAACAGCACCTTCTGCATTTTATCCAGCACCGTGACGATCTCCTTCTTATCCGGCTGATCGTTCACGGCCAGACGCTCCGCCCCGTAGCGGCTTCGGGTATCCGCCCCGATGGCGCTTGCAATGGTCTCTATGGTTTTTCCCAGTTGGTTGGACATGGCACATTTCTCCCATTCCATCAAGGTGTTGTCTTCTCCGTATCATTATAGATAAATCCCGGCAAGGTGTCAATCTCCCCTTCCCAAAACCCAACTGTGATAAAAAATCATTTTTATGAATAATGCTAATAATATAGGATTGCAATTCCGAATAAACTGTGGTATACTTACTACAATATGGTAAACAATGTAAATTATTTTCCTCTATGATTTACATTTGCGCCCCAGTAAGGAGTGAGACGATGAACACCTTTACCCTGACTCGAAGCGAAAGGGAAATCATGTCGCTGCTGTGGAAGGTCAACGAACCCCTGACAACGGTGGAGATCGTGGAGCAGGCTCAGACAAAATCGTGGAAGAGCAAGTCCATCAACGTGCTCATCAACGGTTTGCTGGAGAAGGACGCCGTGAAGATCTGCGATCTGAAAAAGGTGGGCAATCACTACTGCCGCACGTTTGCGCCCACCCTGTCGCAGCATGAGTACTGGATCTCCCTGATCAACCGGTCCGGCGATTCGGCCTCCAGCATGGAAAATGTAGTTCTCACATTTGTGGAAAACAACCCTGTTTCCCTGGAAACGCTGAAATCCCTGCAGCGTATCATCAACGACAGGCTGGCCAAAACCGCCAGCGAATAACCTTATCTGACGTCCCGGTCCATCCGACCGGGGCGTCTTTTGCTTTCGGATTGCGGTTGCATCCGAAAAACGACTGTGGTATGGTATAAACAAAAAGGGAGGGATTTCCATGGCATCGAAAAAACTCGGGACGCTGATCCGGCAGGCCCGCACGGACGCGGGGCTGACCCAGGAGCAGCTGGCAAAAAAGGTCAAGGGCGTTACGGCCTCTGACATCAGCAAGGCGGAGCGGGGCGAAAAGGAGCTGTCCCAGGACGCGCTCAAGCAGATCGCCAAAGCCACCGGCGTCACCCAGAAGTCGCTGCTGGAGGCGGCGGGCTCTTCTGCGGCCAAAAAAGCGACCGCCAAGACCTCTTCCGGCACCTCGATGAAGGTGACGGCGGCGGAGAAAAAGCTGCTGGAGCTCTACCGGGCCGCCGACAGCGATACCCGGAAGGCGGCGGAAAAGCTGCTTAAGGGAGAAAAGGCAGATGGCGATCTGCTCACGTCGCTGCTGGGGGGCGCGGCGGATCTTCTCTCCAACATGGGAAAGAAATAACGACGCACACAACGCACACAGGGAAAGGGTAGGAAAACCATGCTGACACCGAAACAGAATTTGCTGGAAACGCTCAAAGGCGGCCATCCGGACCGCCTGTGCAACAGCTTTACCATGCTCAAGGGCATCCCCGGCGATCCCGTATTCAAGCTGGTCCGGGGCAACCGGATCCGGGGCACCAACTCCTACGATCAGTGGGGCACGTATATCATGTTCCCGGAGGACGCCCCCGCCGCGGTCCCCTTCGTCACCGAGGAAAACCAGGTGATCCGGGACGTGACCCGCTGGCGGGACTATGTGAAGGTGCCGGACCTGGCGGGGAAATGCGCCGACGGCTGGGAGGAGGCCATTGCCGCCAAAGCCGCCATCGATCAGGAGCAGTACCTGACCATGACCGTTATGGGCACAGGCATCTTTGAACAGCTGCACATGCTGATGACCTTTGAGGACACGTTGGTCAATCTTCTGTTGGAACCCGAGGCCATGGCGGAGCTGATCGACGTGATCTGTGAGTACCGGCTGACGTATATGAAGCTCATTGTGGAGCATCTGCACCCGGATCTGATCTGCTCTCACGACGACTGGGGCTCCAAAACGGGCCTGTTCTTCTCCGTGGAGACCTGGCGGGAGCTGTTCAAGGAGCCTTACCGGCGGCTGTACGACTATCTGCACGAAAACGGCGTGATCGTCATGCACCACGGGGACTCCTTTATGGAGCCGCTGGTGGAGGATATGGCGGAGATCGGCGTGGACATCTGGCAGGGGGTCCTCCCCACCAACGACATCGCCGCCATCTCCGAAAAGGTGGGCGACCGGATGCTGCTTATGGGCGGCATCGACTCTGTTGTTGACCGTCCCGACGCCACCGAGGAAGAGATCCGCGCCGAGACCCGGCGGGCCCTGGACGCCTACGGTCACCTCAAGGGCTACTGGCCGGGCATGACCTACGGGGGCCCCGGTTCTCTGTATCCCCACGTGGAGCCCATCATCATTGACGAGATCAACCGCTACAACAAAGAACGCTTCGGCGTGAGCGAGTAAAGCGAAAAAATCCCCCGGCCGCGGCCGGGGGATTTTTTCGCTGCAATCTCCGTCTTGACGGCGATTCCCGTTCCGGGTACAATGGAGAAAAGTGTGAAAAGAGGTGAGTCCGTGGCCTATCAGCGTCTGCCCTTTCCCCAGTATTTCATCAATACCAGCGAGGACTACAACAAAACCGGCCTTTCCACGTATCCCGTGACCTACACAGCCGTACGGTACTGCTGCAGCCGGATGGAAAAGGCGCTGGGCCTCAACCACGAGGTCAACTACGAGATCCATTACGAGCCAAACCGGGACGTGATCCAGCTGAACTTCCAGAAAACCAACGGCGCCGCCGATTGGTTTGCCAATATCTTTGAGTTCTCCAGCAAATACTACGACGCCATTGTATTTGAGGACGA
>ONVR01000370.1 GCA_900321335.1 uncultured Eubacteriales bacterium
TCCTCCGGCTCGCCGTCGGCGCCCTTCTGCAGACGCACCACCTTCTGCTCCGCCTCGCTGAGCTGCTTCTGACAGAGCTTGATCAGGCCCGTTGCCTCCTCAAACAGCGCCAGGGACTCCTCCAGCGGGGCGTCGCCCTTTTCCAGCGCCTTTACAATGGTCTCGATTTTTGTCAGAGACTCCTCAAAGCTCAATTTTTTAGCCATTGTGCACATCCTCCACTTTACAGTCGATTTGGTCGTTTTGCAGCCGCAGGGTAAGGGTATCTCCCCGCTTCACGTCTCCGGCGGAGCGGACAACGCCGCCGTCTGTACCGGTGGCGATGCAGTAGCCCCGGCCCAGCACTTTCAGGGGACTCAGCGCATCCAGCTTGGAGGCGCAGGCGGCAAACCGCCGGCTCTTCTCCCCCACAGTCCGCTCCAGCGCGGAGCTCAGACGCTCCGACAGGAAATCCAGGGTCATCTGCTTGTCCTGTACGTAGTTTTTCGGATCCTGCATGACCCGCTTGCCCGCCAGCTCCTCCAGACGCTTTTCGTAGTTCTCCAGCCGGAGGGTCAGGGTGTGGGCGCTGCGGGTCTCGTACTGGTCCAGAAGCGCCAGCAGATCCGCTCGGTCCGGCACCGCCAGCTCCGCCCCGTTGGAGGGGGTCGCCGCCCGCAGATCCGCCACAAAATCGGCGATGGTGAAATCCGGCTCGTGGCCCACGGCGGAGATCACCGGGATCTGGGATGCGTAAATGGCCCGGGCCACGTTCTCGTCGTTAAAGGCCCACAGGTCCTCAATGGAGCCGCCGCCCCGTCCCACGATCAGCAGATCCGCCACCTGATGGCGGTTGGCATAGCGGATGGCGCCCACGATCTCCGGCGGCGCCTCGGTGCCCTGGACCCGGACGGGCATGACGATGACCTTTGCCAGGGGATACCGCTTGCGCAGGACCCGGATCACGTCCCGGACCGCCGCACCGGCAGAGGAGGTGATCACCGCAATGCGTCCCGGAAACCGGGGAATGGGCTTTTTGTGGTCCGCATCGAACAGCCCCTCGGCGTAGAGCTTCTGCTTGAGCTGTTCAAAGGCCACGTGCAGGTCTCCCAGGCCGTCAGCCGACAACTGGTTTACATAAAGTTGGTACGCCCCGTCCCGGGGGTACACGGAGATCCGCCCGAAGGCCACCACCTTCATGCCGTTTTCCGGCCGGAATTTCAGCTTCTGGGCGCTGGACCGGAACATGACGCACCGGAGGGCGCCTTCGGCGTCCTTCATGGTAAAGTAATGGTGCCCGGAGGGGTACATTTTATAGTTGGACAGCTCGCCCCGGACGTAGAGGCCCGCCATGACCGGATCGCCGTCGAGCAGATCCTTGATGTGCAGGTTGATCTCCGAGACGCTGTATATGGGTTCACTCACCGTTTTTCACCGCCCTGTATGTCAGAATGGCAACCCCCATTGCGTTATCCGTGGAAAACTGTGGCTGCGCGAAAATGCCGTCTGATACGCTCTTGCGAAGCAGGGAGTTGGAGGCCACGCCGCCGGAGAACAGCACCGGCAAGTCCCCGTACCGCTGCCGGGCCCGCTCCGTGACCCGGATCACCGTGGAAACCACGGAGGACAGGGCAAAATACGCCGCGTCAGGGGCAGGGGCGCCCTTTTCCACAAGCTGCTTCATCTTGTGCTCCACCCCGGAGAGGGAAAAATCCAGTCCGTCGAGCCGGGGATCGTATCGGGTCTGTTCTTTTGCCTCCGCCGCCAAAGCGTCCAGGGCCTTTCCCGCCGGGAAAGGCAGGCCCAGCAGCACGCCGGTCCTGTCGATCAGCTGCCCCGCGGAGACGTCGGTGGTTTTGCCGATGATCTCACAGGTCACGGCGCTGCCCCGGGGTGTGACGTATAAAAGCTCCGTAGTGCCCCCGGACAGATGCCAGGCCAGCATAGGCCTGTCCAGCAGGGACAGCCGGCCGGCGGACCAGGTCGCGGCGGCGATATGCCCCTGCTGATGGGAAAACAGCCGGCAAGGCACTCCCATGGCCTTTGCCAGCACCTGGGCCTGGGTGGAGCCGGCCAGAAAGCAGGGCATATAGGAGCCCTCTGTCTCCCTGGGGGCAGCGCTTGCGCCCACGGCAAAAATCTCCCCCGTCAGCGGAAGCTGCTCCATCACCTGAGGCAGCGCCCGCACATGGGAAAAAAGCGCCTCCGACTGGCGAAGGCCCAGCTGCCCTTGGGCAACCGGCAGCAGCCGGCCCGCGTTGCAGCCCGTCTCTCCGTCGAAGAAGGCGCATGAAGTGGTGTAATTGCTCGTATCAAATGCCAGTGTGATCTGCTTCACCTGTCGGGCAGCTCCTCTCTGACAAAGGTACCGAGGATCCCGTTGACGTAAGAGGCCATTTCCGGCTCCTGATACCGCTTGGTCAGCTCAACGGCCTCGTTGATGGACACGCCGTTGGGGATATCCGGCATATAGAGGATCTCGTACATGGCGGCCTTCAAAATGGCGATGGCCATACGGGAGAGCCGGTCAAAGTTCCAACCCCTGGCGTATTTCTCCACATACCCGTCCAGTTCCACGCCATGCTCCCCCACGCCGGTGACCAGCCGGGTGATATACGCCTGCTGCCGCTGATCCGGAAGCTGGGCAAACACCTCGTCCTCCCCGGCAAGAGTGGCATAATAGGCCGGGTCAAAGGTTTCCCGGAGCAGGGTCTCCGGATCCGTCGGATTTTCGGATATGGTAAAGCACAGCCTTACGGCAATCTCTCTGGCATTCGTTCTGGTCATGTCTTTCTCTCCACTTATGTTTCTTGTTCGGGGCATCGCCCCGTCGCCGGGGATCAGCCCCGGTTGACACCGCCCACATGGACGTTGACGGCCTTGACCTTCTGGCCCGTAGCGGCCTCCACCGCCGTGCGGACGGCAGTCTGGACCTCCCGGGCGGCCTCCTTGATGGCGGTGCCCAAATCCACCGTGACATAGGCGTCAACGGAGATGTCATTGCTCTCCTCGATCCGGATCCGCACACGCTTGGCCACGGTTTTCTTGCCGATGTTCTCCTGCCTGGTATACAGGGAAACGCCCTGCACGTCACTGATAGCGCCGGCGGCGATGACGGCAATGACCTCCTCGGAGATGTTGATGCTGCCGGAGGCGTCGGCGGTGGTGATATAGTCTTTATATTCGCTCATGGTATGATACCCTCCCGATCGATTCGTTTTGGGGCAAGGCCCCCTTTGCATTTCTGATTATTTATCATAACACAGCCGGCCGGAAAAAGAAAGAGCTTTCCGAAAAGAAATCCCCAAACACGCATAAGGGGGAACTCCCGTTCCCCCTTATGTGACAGCATACACCCCATACCGACGCTTCGCCCCATAGGCACAAACAGCAGGGGAGCTCGAGGGGGCAAGGCCCGCCTCGAATGGGATCTGCCCTGCCGAAAGCCCGCCTCTGGCGAGATTGAGGGGAGCGAAGAGACGTTTTTCGTGACGGCCTTCGTCACGAAAAACACAGGGCATTGAAAGCTGCAGATAAAGTCTGATCGGACTTTATCTGCAGCTTGATAAGGGGGAACTCCCGTTCCCCCTTATGCGACAGCGTGCGCTTACTTCACCTCGGTAATCCGCAGCTGGGCCGCCGTGAAGTCCGTATTCTCCGCCACCACGTCCGTGATCCTGGCCACATCCGCGGAGGAAAGCCCCGTCTCCGCCGCGGGCACCGTGACGTTAATGCCGTCCTCGGTTATGTACACCACGCAGTCGGCAAAGCCCTTGGCCTTGATGATGCTCTCCACCTCGGACTCCAGTACCGTGTATGCCGCCATATCGCTGATCCGCTGCAGGGCCTCGTCCGCCGTCTCGGACTGGGCCGTCTCCGACTGGCTGACCATGGTCAGGGTGGATACGGCGGCGTCCCGGGCCTCGGACCGGCTCAGGCGCACGGAGTCAAAATACTCGCTCACCGCCGTCTGCTCCGCCGATTCCTCCGGGGCGGACACGGTGTAATAGGGCAGCTGCTGGGCCTGTTCCGTTTCGGTCTCCGGCTCCGTCTCTTCCGCCACGGGGATCGCCTCCTGCCCGTCCTGCTGCGGCTCCTGCTGGGCCGACACGGCGGCCTCCGGCTGTCCGGGGTTGTTTTTGCTGTTATAGGCCCAGTTCAGATAGACCGCCAGACACACAAACAGCAGCACGGCTATAATAACCGCATTTCGCTTCAATACTTTCATTGCTTTAACCATCCTTCATCTTTACTACTGTGATCCTGTCGCTTCCCAGACCCGTCAGATCGGATACGGCTTTCGTCACTGCCAGCTTCACCCCGGCCTGATCGGCCCCTTCCAGCACCACCAGAGCACCCCGGTACCGGGGGTAGATCTGGCAGAGCACTACGGGCCGCTCCCCGGTCGTCCTGTCGTTGACGGTCACCGTTGTCACCTCCGTTTCCGTCCGGGACGACTGATCCTGCGTCTGGCTCTGGCTCCGCTCGTCCTGAGCCAGGATCTCCCGGGTGTCCGTGTCCAGTGTCAGCATCACCTCCGCCCTGCCTGCGCCGTCGATCCGGGAGAGCGTGTCAGCCAGCTTTTCCTCAAAGGCCTCCAGATCGAAGGTCACGGCGCTCCGGTCGGCAGAGACAACATTGTTCTGCGCGCTCCCGCTCTTGGGCCAGAGCAAAAGCAGCAGACCCAGGGCCAACACCGCCAGGGCGTATTTTCCTTTTTTCATCAGGCCAATCAGTTTTTTGTATCCGTCACCCATCGTCTCCGCTCCAAATCTGCTCCGCCGCCGGGATCCCCAGCTCCGCCTCCAGTGCCTGCTTCAGCTTCCGGATGCCCTCCTCCGGGCCCTCGGCGCGGATCTCTGCCCGGGCCGGATACCAGTAGCCCGCCGGGTCCCACCGGGCCGTTACGGTCACGGAGGAGACGGTCAGCCCACAGCTGTCCGCTTTGTCAGATATATATGCCTGACACCGCTGTTCTATGATCTCCCGGCGCAGAGCGTCGTCCGCTTTTTCCAGATCCTCCGTCAGGGCTGCCTGCCGACCGTACTGCCCCGCCACAGCCAGATCCAGCTGCGTCAGGTCCGGCCCCGTCACAGGCGCGAGCAGCGCCATCACCGCCAGCGCGCCGCAGCAGAGCATCACGATCCCCTTGACCTTTCCCGGCGGCGTCAGGCTCTGACACACACTGCCAAGAAGAGCCGCGCAGGTCAA
>ONVR01000186.1 GCA_900321335.1 uncultured Eubacteriales bacterium
AAAAGTGTTTCAGGACGTGAAAACTTGGAATTGAACAAATCCGCCGTCTGTGCTATAATTTTAAGGCTTGCAATTCTGAATGGAAAAGTGTGGAATCCATATCATGAGAGAAAAAAGAAAATTTTCCTATGGCTACGTGATCGTGGTGGTCATGTGCCTTTGCGTGTTCGTACCCAATTACGCCCAGTACCAGGTTTCCGCCTTCAAGCCGGAACTTTTCCAGCGGCTGGGCATCGCCGCCAATGAGTCGCTGTTTTCCAGTATTGCCACGGCGCCGCTGATCCCCGGTATATTTCTGAGCCTGATCTCCGGCATCCTGGTGGACCGGTTCGGAGCACGGGCCGTGATCGGCATCGCCGTCACCCTGTCCACGGCAGCGGTGGTGGTGCGTGTGTTCTGCAGCAGTTACTGGCAGATGTACCTGATCATGATCTGCATCGGCCTGTGCGCGGCGTTTATCAACGCCAACTGCGCCAAGGTGTTCGGCCAGTGGTTTCCGCCGGAAAAGGCCAGCGTGACCATGGGCGTGTTCATGGCCTTTGCCAACGGCAGTATCGCGCTGGGAACCGGCACGGCGCCGCTGTACGGCTCCATGACGGGCGCCTTCACAGGCGCCGCCGTCATCGCCGTGATCGCCCTGATCTGCTGGTGGGTGTTTATGAAGAACCGGCCCATCGGCACGGAGCAGAAGCAGGAGGAGAAGATCTCCGTTCTGGAGGGGTTGAAGGTCAGCCTGAGCAACAGGCATATCTGGCTGGCTGCGGTGTGTATGCTTCTGAGCGCCGGCTGCGTTACCGCGGCGGCGAACTTCCTGCCCTCGGCCCTGACCTCCCGGGGCATGTCCGACAAGGTGGCGCCGGTGGTCACCATGGCCCTGACCCTGGGCGCGCTGCTGAGCAACTTCACGGCGCCGTCGTTTATCGAGAAAACGGGCAGATACAAGCTGCTGTTCTTCCTGCTGGGGGCGGTGGCGGCCCTGGGCCTGTTTCTGGCCTGGCGGGTGACCTTAAACCCCGTAATCACCTTTATTCTGCTGTTTATCGCCGGCTATTGCAGCAGCGGTTTTACGCCCATCATCATGTCCCTGCCGGTACGGCTCAAGGGCATCGGCACCCGATACGGGGGCACAGCGGGGGGACTGCTGGCCACCATCCAGCTGGGAGGCTCCGTGGTGCTTCCCACCTACGTGATCGCCCCTATCGCCGGGACGAACTATGTGCTGATGTTCAGCCTGTTTGCCCTGATGATGGTTCTGTTCTGTTTCGTGCAGCTTCTGCTGCCCATAAAGGCCGACCGGTGAAAAACCGGGACGTCTGATCCGGAAAAGGAGAAAGCAATGACCAAAAAGAAAAACAGCTACGCTGTTGTGATCCTCATTCTCGTCTGCGCGGGCATCTTCGCCCCCAACTTCGGCCAGTACCAGGTCTCCGGCTTCGGGCCCCAGCTGATGAAGGCCATGGGCCTGTCCACCAGCCAGTTTGCCCAGATCGCCACGGCCCCGCTGATCCCCGGGATTTTTCTGAGCCTGGTGGCCGGGATCCTGGTGGATAAGTTCGGCGCCAGACGGTGCATGGTCCTTGCCATGCTGCTGTCTGCCCTGGGCGTGATCTGGCGCTATTTCGCCGCCGGCTATACGGCCATGTATTTCAGCATGATCGCCATGGGCATCGGCGCCACGTTTTTAAGCTCCAACAACGCCAAGATCCTCGGTCAGTGGTTCCCGCCCCATAAGATCGCCATCACCGTGGGCATCTATCTGGGCGTCTCCAACGGCGCCATTGCCCTGGGCACGGGAACGGCGTCCCTGTTTCCGTCCATGCAGGCGGCGTTTCTGTTCTCCGCCGGCATCGCCGTGGCGGTGTTTCTGCTGTATCTGTTTTTCATGCGGGACAAAAAGACGGAGCCGGTCCGGCAGACAGTCGAACAGCCGGAAGAGCGCACCTCCATTCTCGACGGCATCCGGGTGTCGGTAAAGAACAAATACGTCTGGGTGGCGGCGATCTGCCTGCTGCTCAACGTGACGGCGTTCTGCTCCATGAGCCAGTTCCTGCCCCAGGCCCTTGCCGCTCGTGGCATCGCCCAGAGCGCCGCCAACACCGTAGCCATGGCGCTGACCCTGGGAGGCCTTGTCAGCTGCTTTTTCTCTCCGACGATCTTCTTCATGATCGGCCGCACCAAGCTGCTGATGGTGATCTATTCCGTCATCGCTGCCCTGGGCATGGCCTTTGCCTGGCGGTTATCCGACAGCACGACGGTGCTGTTCCTGCTGATCTTTGTCACGGGCTTCTTCGCAAACGGATTCAACCCCATTTTGCTCTCCCTGCCCATCCGGCTGGAGGATATCGGGATCAAATATGCCGGCACCGCCGGCGGCGTGATCGCCACCATCCAGCTGGCGGGTACGGTGATCATCCCCTCGTATATCATCTCACCCATCGCCGGGACCAATTACAGCTTGATGTTCCTGCTCTTTGCGGCGCTGGACGTGCTGCTGTGTTTTGTGGTCCACCTGCTGCCGAAAATGGAACGGTAACGGAGCAAGCCGGGAAAGCGGAGAACGCTTTCCCGGTTTTTTCAGAAAAAAGAAAATGACAAGTTGCATTTTTTGCCCGGTCCGTTTATTATGATAGTACAGTCAAACAAGAAAACCTGGAGGAAACTGTGTAATGAATATCTGTGTGTACGGCGCGTCGTCGGAGACCATCGACAAGGCGTACCTGAAAGCGGGGGAGGACCTGGGCCGTCTCATGGCGGAGCAGGGACACACCCTCATCTTCGGCGGCGGCTCCACCGGCATGATGGGGGCTGTAGCCAGAGGCGTATATGCCGCCGGCGGCAGGCTGACGGGCATCGTTCCGTCCTTTTTTAACGTGGACGGTATTTTGTTTGAGCACTGCACGGAGATGATCCGGCCGGATACCATGCGCGCGAGAAAACAAATGCTGGAGGAGCGGTCCGACGGCTTTATCCTTACCCCCGGAGGCATCGGCTCCTTTGACGAGTTTTTTGAGATCCTGACCCTCAAGCAGCTGGGGCGTCACGAAAAACCCATCGTGATCTACAACCTGGGCGGCTATTACGACGAGCTGCTGCATCTGCTCCACGCCGCCATGGATAAGCAGTTCGTCCGGCGGGACTGTGAGATGCTCTATCACGTGTCCGATGACCCGGAACAGACCCTTGCGTATATGAAGACTTACACTTTTGACAGGACGGGCGTGATTTTCAAGAACATCTGAGCCATTGCGTGCAAAGGAGAAAACATGAGAAGACGAATATCCTACAATTCCCCGGTGGTGCTGACCTTCACCCTGATCTGCCTGGGTGTCCTGCTGCTGGGGCTGCTGACGAAGCAGCGCTCCACGGCTCTGCTGTTCAGCGTATACCGGGCGCCCCTGACCGATCTTTTGACCTATCCCCGGTTCTTCCTGCACGTCCTCGGGCACAGCGGCTGGAGCCATTACCTGGGCAATATGCTCATGCTTCTCATCGTGGGCCCGCCTCTGGAGGAGAAGTACGGCGGGAAAAAGCTGGTGCTCACCATGGCCATTACGGCACTGGTGTCCGGCCTTGTGCAGTTTATCTTCTTCCCCGGCTCCGCTCTGCTGGGGGCAAGCGGCATCGTGTTTATGATGATCGTGCTGCTGTCCATGACGGATATGCGCAGCGGCAGGATCCCGGTGACCCTGATCCTGGTGCTGATCTTCTATATCGGGCGGGAGGCCGTCAACGGCTTTGCCCTGAAGGATAACGTTTCCCAGATCACCCATATCGTAGGCGGCGCCTGCGGTGCGGTGGCCGGTTTCATATTAAACAGACGGCACAGACGATCATAAGGAGGAGTACAGATGGAAATTGCAGTTGGAATGTCCGCTACGGCAGAGACAACGGTCAAGCACGACAACACGGCCCTGGCTGTGGGCAGCGGGACCCTGGAGGTCTTCGCCACGCCCATGATGATCTCTTTGATGGAGCAGGCAGCCTGGAGGGCGGTGGCCCCGGCGCTGGAGCCGGGACAGTCCACCGTGGGCATTCAGATGACCGTCTCCCATCTTGACGCTACGCCTCTCGGCATGAAGGTCAGGGCGGAGGCAAACGTCATCGCGCTGGAGGGGCGGAAGATCACCTTTGCCGTGCGGGCATTTGACGAAAAGGGACTCATCGGCGACGGGCGCCACGAGCGTTTTATCGTCACGGACGACCGGTTTATGAAAAAATGTACCGACAAGCGCAAAAACGGCACGGAGCCGGATGAAGAGGAGGAATAACCGATGAAACTTACATGGTTTGGACATTCCTGCTGGAAAATTGAAGAGGGCGGCTACAGCGTGGTGATCGATCCCTTTGCCCCGGGCAGCGTGCCCGGCGTGCCGGCGGTGGATACCACAGCCGACGCCGTGTACTGCAGCCACGACCACGGCGATCACAATTACGTCCAGGGCGTCCGGATCGTTGCCGGCGGCGCCCATCCCTTCCGGGTCAAGACCGTTGCCGCCTGGCACGACGACCAGGAGGGCACCCTCCGAGGCTACAACACGATCCACGTGATCGACGTGGACGACCTTCGTCTGGTGCACCTGGGGGACCTGGGGCATCTGTTGACGGAGGAACAGCTCTCCCAGATCGGCAGTGCCGACGTGGTCATGGTTCCCGTAGGCGGCTTTTTCACCATTGACGCGGCGACGGCAAAGCAGACGGTGGATCAGCTCAAGGCCGAGATCGTCCTGCCCATGCACTACCGGGGAGAGGGCTTCGGCTATGACGTGATCGCGCCTGTGGAGGATTTCCTGGCGCTCTGTGGGGATCGCACCGTGAAGCGTTACGACACCAACACCCTGGAGATCACAGGGGATACCCCGGCGCAGGTGGCAGTCCTCCGGTTCTGAGAAATCCGGAAAAAAGATAAGGAAAAGAACTGCCCCGGCCATCCGGCCGGGGCAGCAACAAATCGTTACCGGTACAGGGCTTTGAGCATTTCGATCTCCGCGGCATAGCCGGGCAGCTCGTTGGGGGTCTCCAGGTAAAAGGGCAGATCCCGCAGCTTCGGGTGGTTGAGGATCCGCTCAAAGGCGTCGATGCCAAGGGAGCCCTGACCGATCTTTTCGTGCCGGTCCTTGTGACTGGAAAAGGGGTTTTTGCTGTCGTTTACGTGGATGGCTCTGAGCCGGTCCAGACCGATGATCCGGTCAAACGCCTCCAGGACCCCGTCCAGATCGTTGACGATGTCATAGCCGGCGTCATATACGTGGCAGGTATCCAGGCAGACGCCCATCTTGTCGGAGAGCTCCACCTTGTCCAGAATGGCGGCCAACTCCTCAAAGCGGCTGCCCACCTCCGTTCCCTTGCCGGCCATGGTCTCCAGCAGCACCGTCGTGTGCTGCTCCGGCGTGAGGATCTGGTTGAGGACCTCGGCGATCATTTCAATGCCCCGGTCCATGCCCTGCCCCACGTGGCTTCCCGGATGAAAGTTGTACAGGTTGCCGGGGACGTACTCCATGCGCTTCATGTCGTCGGCCATGGTCTCCAGAGCAAAGCGCCTGGTGTCCTCCTTGGCCGCGCAGCAGTTGATGGTGTAGGGCGCGTGGGCAAGAATGGTGGACAGGCCCGCCTCCCGGGCCAGAGCGTGATAGGACTCCACATCCGCCGGGTCGATGGCCTTGGCGGCGCCCCCTCTGGGATTGCGGGTAAAGAACTGAAAGACGTTGGCGCCGATGGAGACGGCCGTTTTGCCCATGGCGGTAAAACCGCCGGCAGAAGAAAGATGACAACCGATTTTTAACATAATGCCCTCCGTGTAAGCGGATCATTTCCGAATATGGCTCCATTGTAGCATAAGCGGGCGGAAATATCATGGCTTTCCGGAAACTTTTGTACAAAAGGAAGGAAAATGCCCCTATGAGAGAGATCACCTGTCAGACCATCACGGATGCCGTGGAGAAGCTCTGCATCGACGCGGCCACCCTGCTGCCCCCGGAGCTGGGGATCCTGCTGGAGTGCGCCTCGGAATGCGAGGTGTCCCCGGCGGGCTGCGCGGCCCTGAACGATATCGTGGACAACTTCAAATACGCCGCCGAAAAGCGGCTGCCAATCTGTCAGGACACGGGTATGGCCGTGATCTTTGCCCAGGTGGGCCAGGAGGTCCACGTCACCGGCGGCGCCTTTGAAGACGCCGTCAACGAGGGGGTGCGCCGGGGTTACGTCAACGGCCATCTGCGTAAATCCGTGGTGTCCGATCCTCTCCGCCGGGTCAATACCGAGGACAATACCCCGGCCGTGATCCACACCCGGCTGGTGCCCGGCGACCGGATCGTCCTCACCGCCGCCCCCAAGGGCTTCGGCAGCGAGAATATGAGCGCCATGCGGATGTTCCTGCCATCCAGCAAGCAGGAGCAGATCGAGGACTTTATCGTCTCCTGCGTGGAGAAGGCCGGCTCCAACCCCTGTCCTCCCGTGGTGGTGGGCGTGGGTCTGGGAGGGACCGTGGATCAGTGCGCCCTGCTGGCGAAACAGGCCTTGACCCGCCCCTGTGACCGCCGGAACGAGGATCCTTTTTACGCCGAGATGGAGACAAGGGTGCTGGAGAAGATCAACAAACTGGGCATCGGTCCCCAGGGCTTCGGCGGCCGGAATACGGCCATCGCCGTGAACATCGAGACGTTCCCCACCCATATCGCCGGGCTGCCCTGTGTGGTCAATATGGGCTGCCATGTGACCCGCCACGCGAAGGTTACGCTGTAAAACAGCACAGCAAATAATCCGGGAGGCACCGCGCCTCCCGGATATTTTTTCGAATTTGGGCTTGACAGCAGAGATAGATTAGTCTATACTAACCACATGGCAGGAAGAAATACGCAGGATACAGAGCGAAATACTCTGCTTTTTAACCCGTAATAGTTAGTTTAAGCTAACCAATCAATACGCCCAGAGCGGCTTTGAGAAAGGATCGATTATGAGCGTTGTAATTGTCGGCGGAAATGAGCGCATGGAGCGCCAGTATGAGGATATCTGTTCCCGTTATGGCTGGAAGGCCAAGGTCTTTACCAAGGAAAACGGGACGCTGAAAAAGAAAATGGGACGGCCGGATCTGCTGATCCTCTTCACGGGGACCACCTCTCACAAAATGGTCATCAGCGCGGCCCAGGAGGCCAAGCGCAACAACATCCCCGTTGAGCGTGTTCACAGCAGCAGCGCCGCTGCGCTGCACGGGGTCATGTCCGCCTACGCCGTGGGAGCCGGTATGTGATGGAACAGAGTCTGGTGGAATTCTGCTACGCCACCCTGGCGGGGCTGAAGTCCGGCAGCCTGTTCAGCTGCCGCTTCGCTTCCCGGGAGGAGGCCATGGACGCCATACGCCTTTGGAACGACG
>ONVR01000188.1 GCA_900321335.1 uncultured Eubacteriales bacterium
AAGTTTTCACGTCCTGAAACACTTTTTCGTTGTGACGGCACACCGGCTTCCCGGCAGACGGGCTTGCCGGTCCGGGACTGACAATTTCATAAGATTTTCCGGAATTTAATAAAAAATTAAAGGCAAACCCACGCAGGATGTGATATGATACCCTTGTATCGGCAGACCGATTCCGGCAGGAACGATTCTTCCCTTCTTTCCGTCATATATTTGTGATAGAATACGGAGGGACCGGGCCTGTGGGCCTTTCCCGGTCAAATCATCCATTACGGAGGACAGCTATGAACATCACATTTGTAAAGAGGGCCGCGGCGCTTTGTCTGACGGCGGTTCTGGCTTTTGGCATGCTGGCCGGCTGCGGCGGTGAAAGCGGCGACGCCGTTCCCGTGCAGACGGTGGCCTCTATCGTCGGCCACGGCAACGTGGGCTTCAACAACCGGTTTGCCGGTGTGGTTGTGGCCGGAAACACGGCGGAGATCAAGCTTGACAGCAATATGACCGTGGCGGAGCTGAAAGTCGAGGTGGGCCAGTCTGTCAACAAGGGCGACGTTCTGTTTACCTACGACACGGAGGCCATGCAGCTCTCCATTGAGCAGACGGAGCTTGAAATCGAGAGCATGCAGAACACCATTGAGACCAGTCAGCGCCAGATCGCCGATCTGGAAAAGCAGGCAGAGGACGCCTCCTCTTCCGATAAGCTGTCCTATACCCTGGAGATCCAGTCTCTGCAGATGCAGATCAAAGAGACGGAGTACAATATCTCCGTCAAACAGGCGGAGCTCAAGCGGCAGAACACCGCTCTGCTGGATACCAGCGTCAAGTCCCCGGTGTCCGGCAACGTCACCGCCATCAACGAAAAAGACAGCACGGACAACTACGGCAACCCTCTGCCCTATATCGTGGTCTCGGAGACCGCTAACCTGCGCATCAAGGGGACCCTGAACGAGATGAACCGGGAGAGCATCTACGAGGGCGCTCCTGTGACCGTCATCTCCCGGACAGACGACACGGCCCGGTGGACCGGCACCGTATCGGCCATCGACTACGACTCCGTGATCAAGAATAACAACAATATGTATTACGACGGCGGCAGCAGCGATGAGATGACCTCCTCCAGCAAATATCCCTTCTACGTGACCCTGGAGGAAAACGACGGCCTGTTCCTGGGCCAGCACGTGTACGTCCAGGTGGGTGAGGATGCCGATGAAAGCACCGCCGTTTCCCTGGTGCTGCCTGCCTATCTGATCAACGATCCCGACGGCAAGGCATGGGTCTGGGCGGACAACGGCAAGGGCAAGCTGGAAAAGCGCAGCGTCTCTCTTGGCGACTACGTTCCCGAGAGCGACAGCTATGTGATCCTCTCCGGCCTGACCACCGACGACAGCATCACCTTCAACGACGAGTCCTATAAAGAGGGCATGAAGGTCACCGTCATGGACGGCAGCGCCTTCTCCGGAGGTGCCATGGAGTTTGAGGACGTGCCCATGGACGGCGCGTTCTATCCGGAGGAGGGCTTTGCCGAGGGGGATGATTTCACCTTCGAGGGTGACGCCCCCATGACGGAGGACACACCCATGACGGCGGACATGCCCATGACCGACGAGGCCCCTGTCCAGGACGGCATGGCGCCGGACGCAGAGTTCACGGACGCCGCGCAGCCGGAGGGATGACTATGCTGCTGGAAATGATCGATATCTGCAAGGATTATCCCCAAGGCAAGGGGACCGTGCAGATCCTCAAACATATCAATCTGAACGTCAGCGACGGCGACTATATCGCCATCATGGGGCCTTCCGGCTCCGGCAAAACCACGCTGATGAATCTGATGGGCTGTCTGGACATCCCCACCTCCGGCACCTATCTGCTCAACGGCGAGGATATCGGCAGCGCCAGCGAAAACCGCCTGTCCGAGATCCGCAACAGCACCCTCGGCTTCGTGTTCCAGAACTACTATCTGCTGCCCAAGCTCAACGCGACGGACAACGTGGCACTGCCCCTGCTCTACGCCGGGGTCCGCAAAAAAGAGCGCCGGGAGCGGGCTGTGGAGGCTCTGATCAGCGTCGGGCTGGGGGAGCGTCTGGATTTTATGCCCAACCAGCTCTCCGGCGGCCAGTGCCAGCGCGTGGCCATGGCCCGGGCGATGGTGACCCGGCCGAAGATCCTCTTCGCCGACGAGCCCACCGGCGCGCTGGATTCCAAGTCCGGCGAGCAGATCATGGAACTGTTCCGCCAGATCAACGACGGCGGCTCCACCATCGTCATGATCACCCACGAGCTCTCCATCGCCCAATGCGCAAAGAAAATCTATTTCATCCGGGACGGCGTGCTGTCCACGGGGGAAGGAGGCCCGGACAATGGCTAAAAAGAAAAAGATCCGCAGCATCGTCATCGGCTGCCTTGTCGGCGCTCTGGTGATCGGCGGCGGCATCGGCGCGTTTTTCCACTTCCGGGGCAGTCCCGACCCGGTGAACGTGTACGGCTTCAACTACGTGGGCATGTCCGAATACTGGGGCGACAACGCCAACACCGAGGGCATGATCTCCGTGGACAATATGCAGTCCGTATATCTGTCCTCCACCCAGCAGGTCAAGGAGATCTTCGTACAGCCGGGACAGTCCGTCAAGGCCGGCGATCCCCTGATGGCCTTTGACACCACCTTGTCCGACATTGAGCTGGAGCGGCAGCGCATCACCGTGGACAAGACGGAAAATGACCTCAACCGGGAAAAGGAGAACCTTGTCCGGATCAGCAACCTTGTCCCCTACGTTCCCTACGTGCCCCCCACCCCGGAGCCGGAACCCGAACCGGAGCCGCTGCCGCCCATGCAGGTGCCTCTGCAGATCAAGGGCACCGGCACGGAGGCCGATCCCTTTATCTATCTGTGGAACGAAACCTGCTGGTACTCTGACACGCTGGCAGACGAGGTGGTTCCCAAAGAGGTTCTGGATCCCGACGCCGACAAGGTATCCGTTCCCGACGTGACCGGGTACTCCCTGGAGGAGGCGTCCCAGGCCCTCCGGGACAGCAAACTCTATTACAGCCAGACGGAAGCTGACAGCGACGCGGAGAAGGGCACCGTAATTGATCAGGACCCCGCCGCCGGCACGCTGCTGGACGAGGGCGAGAGCGTTTCTCTGACTGTCTCCAAGGGGCCCGAGATCATTCTGACCACCACCGTCCCGGACGTGACGGGGCAGAGCCTGTCGGCGGCGTCCCAGGCCCTCCGGGACAGCAAGCTCTACTGCAGCTTTACCGAGGTGGACAGCGACCAGGCCCGTGGCACCGTTGTCTATCAGGACCCCGCTGCCGGAACGGAACTGGAAGAGGGCTCCGCCGTGACCCTGCAGGTCTCCAAGGGACCCGCGGAGCCGGACACGCCCACGCCTCCCGACACGCCCGATCCCACAGAGCCCACCGAGCCGACAGATCCGGCCAATCCGGATGATCCTCCCACGCCGTCGCCCGCTCCCGCAGCCAGCAAGCTGGAGTACAAGGTCAAGACCGCATACGTGGTGTTCACCCAGCGGCAATATGACAACACCGCCGGTGAGATCCTGAAGTTCTGGGGCATGATTTTCACCCGGAACAAGGACGGCTCCTATAAATTCACCCTGTACGACCCGGACCCCGCTGTTCTGGTGGATCCCAACGCCCAGCCGGAGGAAGAGGAGTCCTTTGACGACTCCGGCTACGTGGACAACAGCTCCGGCTACACCGCAGCGGAGATCGCCCAGATGCGGTCCCAGTCCGAGGAGAAGATCCGG
>ONVR01000383.1 GCA_900321335.1 uncultured Eubacteriales bacterium
CATGAACTGCCTGACGGAGGCCATCGGCATGGCCCTGTCCGGCAACGGCACCATCCCCGCCGTGTATTCGGCCCGGCTGCGCCTTGCCAAGCACACGGGCATGAAGATCATGGAGCTCATCGAAAAGAATATCCGGCCCCGTGACATCATGACCGCTGCGGCCTTCCACAACGCCGAGACGGTGGATATGGCTCTGGGCTGCTCCACCAACACCATGCTCCACCTGCCCGCCATCGCCCATGAGGCCGGGGTGGCGCTGGATCTGGACATGGCAAACGCCATCAGCGCCAAGACCCCCAACCTGTGCCACCTGGCTCCCGCCGGGGACACCTTTATGGAGGATCTGGACCGGGCCGGCGGCGTCTATGCCGTGATGAAGGAACTGACGAAAAAGGGCCTGTTGGACACGAGCCTTATCACCGCCACGGGCAAAACCGTGGGGGAGAACCTGCAAAACGCCGTCAATCGGGACGAGAGCATCATCCGTCCCGTGGAGAATCCCTACTCTGTAAGCGGCGGCATCGCCGTGCTCAAGGGCAATCTGGCCCCCGACGGAGCTGTGGTCAAGCAGTCCGCCGTGGATCCCGAGATGATGGTCCACGAGGGACCGGCCCGGGTCTTTGACAGCGAAGACGACGCCATTGCCGCCATCTACGCAAAAAAGATCAACCCCGGCGACGTGGTGGTCATCCGCTACGAGGGGCCCAAGGGAGGACCCGGTATGCGGGAGATGCTCAACCCCACCTCCGCCATCTGCGGCATGGGCTTGGGAGAGAGCGTGGCGCTGATCACAGACGGCCGCTTCTCCGGCGCCACACGGGGCGCCTCCATCGGCCATGTGAGCCCTGAGGCTGCCGCCGGCGGTCCCATCGCCTTTGTTCAGGAGGGAGACCGGATCGCCATCGACATCCCCAACTGCTCCATGGAGCTGAAGGTGTCTGACGAGGAGCTGGCCCGGCGGAAGGCCGCCTGGGTCTGCCCGGAGCCCAAGATCAAGACGGGCTATCTGGCCCGGTACGCAAAGCTGGTGACCTCCGCTGACAAGGGCGCCATTCTGAGCGTTGACTGACGGGAGGCGTGCGCTATGGCAATGACAATGACACAGAAGATCCTGGCCGCCCACGCGGGACTGGAGAGCGTGAAGGCCGGGGATCTGATCGAGGCCAAGCTGGATCTTGTCCTGGGAAACGACGTCACCACCCCCGTGGCGGTGGACGTGTTCGACAAGGCGGGCTTTACCAAAATCTTCGATAAGGACAAAATCGCCATCGTTCTGGACCACTACACCCCCTGCAAGGACATCAAGTCCGCGGAGCTGTGCCACACGGCCAGGACGTTTGCCAGACGGTTTTCCATCACCAATTTCTTTGACGTGGGTCAGGTGGGCATCGAGCACGCCCTGCTGCCGGAGAAGGGCCTTGTGGGCCCCGGCGACTGTATCATCGGCGCCGACTCCCACACCTGCACCTATGGCGCGCTTGGCGCGTTTTCCACCGGCGTGGGCTCTACGGATATGGCCGCGGGCATGGCCATGGGGGAAAACTGGTTCAAGGTACCCTCCGCCATCCGGGTGGAGCGCAAGGGCAAGTACCAGCCCTACGTCAGCGGCAAGGACGTGATCCTGCATCTGATCGGCCTGATCGGTGTGGATGGGGCGCTGTATAAGTCCCTGGAATTCACCGGGGACGGGGTAGCGGAGCTGTCCATGGATGACCGGTTTACCATCGCCAACATGGCCATCGAGGCCGGCGCCAAAAATGGCATCTTCCCCGTGGATGAAAAGACTCTGGCCTACGTGAAGGGACGGTTCCCCCGAGAGCCGAAGATCTATCAGGCAGACCCCGACGCGGAATATGAGCAGACCGTTACCATCGACCTGTCAGCGCTGGAGCCCACCGTGTCCCTGCCGCACCTGCCCTCCAATACCAGGACCGTGGCCCAGGTCAAGGGCACGCCCATCGACCAGGTGGTCATCGGCTCCTGCACCAATGGTAGGATCTCCGATATGCGCATCGCCGCCCAGATCCTCAAGGGCAGAAAGGTGGCCGATGGAGTCCGCTGTATCGTGATCCCGGCGACCCAGGCGGTGTATAAGCAGTGTATTGCCGAGGGACTGACGGAGATCTTCATCGACGCGGGCTGCGCCGTATCCACTCCTACCTGCGGTCCCTGTCTAGGGGGCCATATGGGCTGTATGTGCGCCGGAGAGCGGGCGGTGGCCACCACCAACCGGAACTTCGTGGGCAGAATGGGTCACGTCAAGAGCGAGGTCATTCTGGCGAGCCCCGCCGTCGCTGCGGCCTCCGCCGTGGCAGGCGCTGTGGCCGCGCCCACGGACCTGTAAGGAGGAGATCTCATGGTAACAGGAAAAGTATTCAAATTCGGTGACAACGTGGACACCGACGTGATCATTCCCGCCCGGTACCTCAATGCCCCCTCTCCCGAGGAGCTGGCCAAGCACTGCATGGAGGATATCGACCCGGCGTTTGTGGGAAAAGTCCACCAGGGCGACATTATGGTGGGGGGCGCCAACTTCGGCTGCGGCTCCTCCCGGGAGCATGCCCCTATCGCCATTCAGGCCAGCGGCGTGGCCTGCGTGATCGCCGCCAGCTTTGCCCGGATCTTCTACCGCAACGCCATCAACATCGGCTTTCCCATTCTGGAGTGCCCGGAGGCGGCCCAGGCCATCGGAAACGGGGACACCGTGTCTGTGGACTTCTCAACAGGCGTGATCCGGGATGAGACTACGGGACAGACCTTCCAGGCGGCGGCTTTCCCGGCGTTTATCAACAGGATCATCGACAAGGGCGGCCTTCTGAAGTATCTCAAGGCCCGCCAGGACGGATAAGGGAGGCGCAGCTATGGAATTCAACATTGCCCTGGTCAAGGGCGACGGCATCGGTCCGGAGATCGTCTCGGGCGCCGTACAGGTCCTGGAGAAGATCGGAGAGAAGTTCGGCCATACCTTCCGCTTTACGGAGTATCTGGCCGGAGGATGCGCCATTGACGCCTGCGGCGTTCCTCTGCCTGAGGAGACGGTGCAGGGGTGCCGGAACAGCGACAGCGTCCTTCTGGGAGCTGTAGGCGGTCCCAAGTGGGACGGTCTGCCCGGAGATGTGCGTCCGGAAAAAGCGCTGCTGGGGCTGCGCAGCGCCCTGGGACTGTATACCAATCTGCGGCCTGCCAAGCTGTACAGCGCCCTGGCGGGGGAGTGCCCCCTGCGGCCGGATATCGTGGCAAAGGGCTTTGATCTGATGATGGTCCGGGAGCTCACCGGCGGCATTTATTTCGGTGAGCGCGGACGGCGCGAGGGCAAATACGGCCCCGAGGCCTATGACACCGAGGCCTACAGCGTAATGGAGATCGAGCGTATCGCCCGGGTGGCTTTTGAGGCGGCCCGGAAGCGGAACAAAAAGGTACACAGCATCGACAAGGCAAACGTGCTGGAGACCTCCCGTCTGTGGCGGGAGACTGTCCACCGGATCGCAGAGGAGTACCCGGACGTGGAATGTGTGGATATGCTGGTGGACAACACGGCTATGCAGCTGGTGCGCAACCCGTCTCAGTTTGACGTGGTGGTCACAACCAATATGTTCGGGGATATCCTCTCAGACGAGGCCTCCCAGATCACAGGTTCCATCGGGCTTCTGCCCTCGGCGTCTCTGGGCGCCACCACCTGCGGCATGTATGAGCCCATCCACGGCTCCGCTCCCGATATCGCCGGACAGGACAAGGCAAATCCCATCGCCACGATCCTGTCGGCGGCCATGATGCTGCGCTACTCCTTCTCCCTTCTGGAGGAAGCCGCCTGCATCGAAAAGGCCGTGGACGCAGTGCTGGACGCAGGCTGGCGCACGGCGGATATCATCGGCAGCAGTACGGACAGACCCTTGAGGGGATCGGAGATGACACAGAAGATCCTGGAGCAGATCTGAAGCAAATAACAGGGAAAGGTTGACGGTATGTACAGAGAAGTTGCAAAGCTGCTGCTCTACAGCGGCCTGGAGAAAAACGGGATCCTGCTGGAACTGGCGGATATCTTTGCCTGCTGGCACAAGGGCACGGCGGACGCCGCCGCGCTGACCCAGCGGATCTATACCCAGATGAAGCGGCTGCTGGACACGGCGACGCTTTACGGCTTTGACGACAATCTGTGGCACAACTACCTGACCTACGTGCTCATCACAAACGAGAACTCCTTTTCTCTGACCTGTGAGCGGGTGGGGGCCAGCGACGGCACCGTCAACCACTTTGCCAAAAATGACTTCAAGGTGTTCAAGCGCCTGTTCGACTTTGACTTCACCGCCATTGAGCAGGCCCTTGACATCGACTGCTTTACCACCATATCCCACTACCGCGCCATCCCCAAGCGGGAGCGGGTATACAACAAAAACGTCAGTGAAAAGGTCAGAGCCCTCAGCCGCGCCATCGAGCAGGCAAAGGATGAAGAGGAGATCTTTGCCCTGGTCACCGCCTATTACAAGGCCTATGGGGTCGGCATGTTCGGCATCAACAAGGCCTTCCGGGTGGAAACGGAAGGAGGCGCGGTGCGCTTTTCTCCCGTCAACAACGCCGACACGATCCAGCTGTCAGACCTGATCGGCTATGAGCACCAGAAGCAGCAGCTCATTGACAATACCGAGAGCTTTGTCAGCGGCCGCACCTGCAACAACGTGCTGCTCTACGGGGACGCGGGCACAGGAAAATCCTCCAGCGTCAAGGCCCTCATCAACGCCTACTATGACCGGGGCCTGCGGATGATCGAGATCTACAAGCACCAGTTCAAGGAGCTTGCCGCCGTGATCTCTTTGATCAAGAACAGAAACTTCCGGTTTATCATCTTCATCGACGATCTGTCCTTTGAGGAGCACGAGGTGGAGTACAAGCACCTCAAGGCCGTCATCGAGGGCGGTGTGGAGACGAAGCCGGACAACATCCTCATCTACGCCACCTCCAACCGTCGCCACCTGATCAAGGAGACCTGGAACGACAAAAACGACATGGAGTTCAACGGCGATCTCCACCACTCCGACACGGTGGAGGAGAAGCTCTCCCTGTCCAGCCGGTTCGGCGTGCAGATCAACTACTCCATTCCCAGCCGGGCGGAATATCACGCCATGGTCATTGCCCTGGCCCGTCGCCATCCGGAGATCACCCTGACGGACGAAGAGCTCAAGGCGAAGGCCAACATCTGGGAGATCCGCCACGGCGGGATCTCCGGCCGCACGGCCCAGCAGTTTATCAACGATCTGGCCGGCCGGGCGTAAAAAAATCTTGACAAATACGGTCATATCAACTAAAATGACTCAAAAGCGCTGAGAAAGCAGAGCTTTCCCGATACCGGGGACGGGCGATCCACAGGAGCTTTCAGAGAGCTGCCGGCTGGTGCGAGGCAGCAGGGACTGGGATCGCGGATCACCCCGCAGCAGACGGATCGAAAGAACAGCGAGTAGATCTGTACGGCAGACACCGTTATCCGTCGGCGGATTGACAGATCCGCGCGAGTGGCCGCCTTCCGGCGGCAATAAGAGTGGTACCGCGGAGCGTACAGTCTTCGTCTCTTAGATCCAGGAGGCGGGGACTGCTTTTTTCTCCCCGCAAAACGAAAGGGAGTATCAATCATGGTCACATTGGAAAAGATCTACCATGCCGCATACGTTTTGAAGGACGTAGCCCGGAAAACGGACATGATCGCGGCGCCCAATCTGTACAGCGGCGCGGAGGTGTTTCTGAAAACGGAAAACCTGCAGCGGACCGGCAGCTTCAAGCTCCGGGGCGCGTACTATAAGATCAGTCAGCTCAGCGACGAGCAGAAAAAGGCAGGCATCATCGCCTGCTCCGCCGGCAATCACGCCCAGGGCGTGGCGCTGGCGGCGGGGCGTATGGGCATCAAAAGTGTGATCTGCATGCCGGCCAGCGCCCCCATCAGCAAGGTGGAGGCTACCAAGAGCTTCGGCGCGGAGGTGTGTCTGGTGGACGGCACGTATGACGACGCCCACGACAAGGCGGTGCAGCTCCAGCAGGAGACGGGAGCCACCTTCATCCATCCCTTTGACGACGACGAGGTCATCGCCGGCCAGGGCACCATCGGCCTGGAGATTCTCGACCAGCTCCCGGACGTGGACGCGGTCGTGGTGCCGGTGGGCGGCGGCGGCCTGATCTCCGGCGTTGCTTACGCCGTCAAGAAGCTCAATCCCAATGTGAAGGTCTACGGCGTCCAGGCGGAAAACGCCGGCAGCATGGCCCGCAGCGTCCATGAGGGGCATCCCGTTACCCTGGATACGGTTGCCACCTTTGCCGACGGCATTGCCGTCAAGACGCCCGGCGATATCACCTATGAGGTGACCCGGCAGTACGTGGACGACGTTGTCACCGTCAGTGAAGATGAGATCGCAACGGCCATCCTGGCGCTGATGGAGCGGCAGAAGCTGGTGGCGGAAGGGGCCGGCGCCGTCAGCGTGGCGGCGGTGCTGTTCAACAAGCTGCCCATACAGGGCAAAAAGGTGGTCTGCCTGGTTTCCGGGGGCAACATCGATGTAAACATCCTCTCCCGGGTCATCACCCGCGGCCTGGTCACCAGCGGCAGAAACGCCCTGCTGACCATCGCCCTGGACGACCGCCCCGGCCAGCTGGTGGGCGTCAGCTCCATCGTATCCCGGTGCGGCGCCAACGTGGTCAGCGTCCACCACGAGCGGGCGGACGCCAACATGGCCATCTCCAGCTGTTACCTGCATATCGGCATGGAGACGAGAAATTTTGAGCAGATCAGCCAGATCAAGCAGGCGCTGACCCAGGCGGGATTCGTCATTGTAAACGATAAATGAGAAAAATCTCTTTACGGACGGAAAAGAGCGTAGTACAATAAATATACAGGTGAGCTTTGTACGGTGCCTGGTTACACGTTGAAAGGAGAATTGCTATGGATATCAAGGGAAAAGTTGACGGTCTGAAGGATAAGGTCAACGAAGTTCTGGAGAAGACGGACATTGACGACAAGATCAAGGAAAAGGCCGGCGATCTGAAGGGCAAGGTCAGCGAGGTTCTGGAGAAAACGGATATCGATGACAAGATCAAGGCAAAAGCCGGCGAGCTGAAGGAGAAGGCCGAGGGTGTCCTGGAGAAGACGGACATTGACGATAAGATCAAGGACAAGTTCGGCGAAGTCAAGGATAAGTTCACCAAGTAAGTGCAAAATGAAAACGCCCCGCCGGAAGGCGGGGCGTTTTGTTATCTGAAAATCAGAGCGCTCACAGACGCACGGGGCGAAATGCTCCGTTCAGCCAGACGAGAACGCTGTCGTAGCCCACACGTTTCAGAAGCGCTATGGCCTCATCAAACCCATAGACCAGAGTCTCGGGGCTGTGACTGTCGGCGGAGAGGGTCACGGGGATATCCAGCTCCCGCATCCGCTCCAACAGGAAACGGGCGGGGTAGGGGGCAGCGCGCCAATGGCGGCTCATGGCACCGGTGTTGACCTCGAATACGGCGCCGGTCCCGGCGGCCCGTTCCAGAGCCTCCAGAGCGATCCGGCGGTATTGGGGGGAGGACTCGTCAAAAAAGGAGCCGTCGGCATTGAATTTGGTCACGAGATCAAAGTGGCCCACCACGTCCGGGCGGAACGTCAGCACGTTTTCCACGACCAGCTCGTAGTACCGGCGGACCATAGCCAGGGCGTCTCCGCCAAAGACCGTATCAATGCAGGCCCGGAGCTTTTCCGGGGTGTCGTCCACACTGTGATAAACGCCCGTGTCCCCGTCGAGAAGATAGTGGACGGAGCCGATGCAATAGTCAAAGGCGCCCCGGTCCTGCACGGGGGCGTAAAAATCCTGTTCTACCCCCAGGTACAACCGGAGGCGGTCTGCGCAGCGGGTCCGCGCCTCCCGGATGGCGGCAATATAGCCGGCCTCATCCTTGAGGCTGTAGTCCGGATCAAAAGGAGTCACGCCGTGGCAGGACATGCCGAAATCCGTAAAGCCAAGGGCAAGAGCCGCCTGGATCATCTCCTCCAGCGTGCCTTTCCCGTCGCACAGGGTACAGTGGTTGTGAAGGGTGGAGGTGACAGTCACTGCATGGTCTCCTGCTTGACCTTGTGGTCGATCACGTGGCGGGAGGCCAGCTCCTTTTTCACGTCCTCCACAGAGATCCCCATGGATACCATGAGCACCAGTACGTGATAGCACAGATCGGAGATCTCATAAATGGTCTCCTCCCGGCTGTCCTTCATGGCGCCGATGACTACCTCGGTGCATTCCTCGCCGACTTTTTTGAGGATCTTTTCCCGGCCCTTGTCGAACAGATAGGTGGTATAGCTCCCCTCGGGACGCTGGGCGTTGCGCTGCTCCAGCAGGCCGTAGAGTGCCTCCAGGGTAAAGCGCTGGACCTCCTCGTCCCGGAACAGCAGCTCCGTAAAGCAGCTGTCAGAACCCGTGTGGCAGGCGGGGCCGTCCTTGATGACCTCCACCACCAGCGCGTCCCGGTCGCAGTCCGCGGTGATGGACACCACGTGCTGATAGTTGCCGCTGGTCTCGCCCTTGAGCCACAGCTCCTGCCGGGAGCGGGAGAAAAAGCAGGTGAGCTTTTTCTCCAGGGTAACAGCCAGACTCTCCGCGTTCATGTAGGCCACAGTCAGTACCTTTTTGGTGTAAAAGTCCTGGACCACCGCGGGGATCAGGCCCTTTTCGTCAAATTTCAGATCCTTGATATCCATGTCATTCTCCTTATACGATCCGCATGGGAACACCGTTGTCCCGCAGATAGGTTTTCAGATCCCGGATGCTGACCTCCCGGAAGTGGAAGATGCTGGCCGCAAGCCCCGCATCCACACCGGGCAGACGGAACAGCTCCTGGAAATCCTCCATCCTTCCGGCGCCGCCGGAGGCGATGATGGGGATGTGCACCAGTGCGGCCACGTCCGCAAGCATCTCCAGGTCAAAGCCCTGCTTGACCCCATCCGTGTCGATGGAGTTGAGAACGATCTCTCCGGCGCCGTTCTCCGCGCCCTGCTTTGCCCATTGCAGGGCGTCGATGCCCGTATCCTCCCGGCCGCCCTTGGCAAACAGGTGGTAGCGTCCCGCCACCCGCTTGACGTCCATGGACAGGACCACGCACTGATCGCCGTATTTTTTGGCGGCCCGGGCGATGAGAGAGGGGTCTTTGATCGCGCCGGAGTTGACGCTGACCTTGTCGGCGCCCGCCTTGAGCACCCGGTCAAAATCCTCCAGTGAGCCGATGCCGCCGCCCACCGTCAGGGGGATGAAAATCTGACTTGCCACCTCCCGGAGGACACTGTCGAACAGAGGACGGTTCTCATAGCTGGCGGTGATGTCGTAGAAGACCAGCTCGTCGGCCCCGGCCTCGTTGTAAAACCGGGCCATGGTCACGGGATCCTCCACGTCCTGGATCCCCTCAAAGTTTACCCCCTTGACCACACGGCCGTCCCGGATGTCCAGACAGGGGATGATGCGTTTTGTAATCATAGGACCGCCTCCTGCTTTCCGGCCACGGCGATGACCTGCCGGAGCTCCAGCTTGCCGGTGTAGATCGCCTTGCCCACGATGGCGCCGTGAATGCCCATAGCGGCAAGTTCTTCGATCTCCCGGAGGTAGGAGATGCCGCCGGAGGCCACAATGTGCAGCCCTTCGATCCGGCTGAGGGTCTCGTAAATGGCCAGATTGGTGCCCGCAAGGGCGCCGTCTTTGGCGATATCCGTGTAGATCACCGTATCCACCCCCGCGTCCCGGAGCTTTTTGCAGAAATCCACACCGTTGAGAGAGGTGACGTTGAGCCAGCCGTCCGTGGCCACAAGGCCGTTTTTCGCGTCTACGCCCACGGCGATCCTCGCCCCGTACCGGCTGACGACCTGGGTGAGGAATGGAAAATCGTTGACGGCCGCAGTGCCCAGTATGACGCGGCCTGCCCCTACGGACAGGTATTTTTCGATCCGGGCCTCGTCCCGGATACCGCCGCCCACTTCCACGAACATGCCCGTGGCCTTTACGATGGCAGCGACGGTGTCGAAATTGGACAGGGCGCCGTCTTTTGCCCCGTCCAGATCCACCACGTGCAGATTTCTGGCGCCGGCGGCCTCAAAGTCCGCGGCGGCCTGGGGCGGATCGATCTCGAAGCGCTGAACGCTGCCGTAATCCCCCCGGAGCAGGCGCACCACGCTGCCGCCCTTCAGATCAATGGCAGGAAAAATTCTCATGTGCCCATACCTCGCAATTACAGTTCCAGAAATGCCCGGAGAATCTTCAGACCCACCTCGCCGCTTTTCTCAGGGTGGAATTGGGTGCCCATCACGCACCCGCTGCCCACGGCGGCGGGCACGGTGACGCCGTATTCCGCCGTGGCGATCAGGGAATCGTCACAGTCCTTGGCGTAATAGGAGTGGACGAAATACACGCAGTCTCCGGCGTGAGTGTACTTCATCAGCGGATGTGCCGGCTGCACCAGATCCAGGGCGTTCCAGCCCATGTGGGGGACCTTCAGCGCCGTACCGCCCAGATCCTCACTCAGCGGGCAGACGCAGCCAGGCAGATAGCCGAGCCCCTTGTGGTGCCCATATTCCAGGCTTTCGGCAAAGAGCATCTGCATGCCCAGGCAGATCCCCAGAAGGGGTTTTCCAAGGGCGACCTGCCCGTTGAGCACGGGGATCACCCCCGTTGCCTCCAGCTTGGCCATGGCGTCGCCGAAGGCGCCCACACCGGGCAGGAGGATCCTGTCAGCTGCGGCAATGATCGCGGGATCGCTGGTGACTGCCGTCTGGGCGCCGAGAAAACGCAGGGAGGAGGACAGACTGAACAGATTGCCCACTCCATAGTCAATGATTACCGTCATCGCGTTTCCTCTCAGACAATGGTGCCCTTGGTGGAGGGGATCTCGCCGGGGAACTGACCGTCGATGGCAACGGCCTGGCGCAGGGCACGGGCCAGGGCCTTGAAGGTGCCCTCGATGATGTGATGACTGTTTTCCCCCGCCAGCTGCCGCACGTGGATGGCGGCGCCCAGGGAGCGGGTCAGGGCCAGGAGGAATTCCTTGGTCAGTTCCGTGTCAAAATCTCCCACCTTCTGTGCAGGAATCTCCAGCCCGTAGCCCAGACAGGCCCGTCCGCTGATGTCCACGGCGGCGAGGATCAGAGCCTCATCCATGGGCAGAATGGTGTAGCCGTAGCGGTTGATGCCACGGCGCTCACCCAGCGCCTGGTCGAAGGCCCGGCCCAGGACGATGGCGATGTCCTCCGTGGTGTGGTGGGCGTCCACCCGCATGTCTCCGTCGCACTTGACCGTCAGGTCAAAGCGGCCGTGGCGGGCAAACAGCTCCAGCATGTGATCGAGAAAGCCGCAGCCGGTGTCGATCTC
>ONVR01000242.1 GCA_900321335.1 uncultured Eubacteriales bacterium
CCCGCGTGATGGCCGACTACCTCACCGCGGCTACCGGCTACAACTTCGTTATCGAGAATGACGGCACCGGCGGCGGCGCCAAGCAGGGCGAGACCCTCTACAACGCCCCGAAAGACGGCAGCGTGCTCATGTATGCCGGCGGCGGACAGGTGCCTCCCTACTACAGCGGCTCCTGGGAGCACAACCTGGCCAACCCCGAGGAGTACACCATCGTCTCTTCCATGGTCGGTCTGGCCGTTCCCTCCGGCGCTGTGATGGTCACCCAGCCGGATAAGCCCTTCAACACCTGGCCCGAGCTGGTGGAGTACATCAAGGCCAACCCCAACACCCTCACCGTAGCCGTTGCCAACGGCACCCCCCACGAGATCCGCATGAAGCTGCTGTTCCAGCGCGAGGGTCTGATGGACATGGTCCGCTGGATCTCCGGCACCAACAACGACATCAGCACCGGCCTTCTGGGCGGCAACATTGACATCGGCATGCTCACCGAGACCGCCGGTCCCCAGTACATCCACGAGGGCGACCTGAAGGGTCTGATCTACAGCAACTGGCTGCGCAACTACGCGGACAACGAGGTCAAGCCCGTTCTGGACGCCATTGACACCGTTGCCGATATCTACGGCGACGAGGAAGCGCCCTCCCTGTGCTGCGCGTGGCCTATGGCTCTTGCCGGCCCCGCGGGTATGGATGAGGCTCTGTGCGACAAGATCGCCGAGGTCGTCAACGGCATCGTTGACAGCGAGGAGTTCATGCAGCGTGTCCGTGACCTGGGCGGCACCAACACCTTCCAGGCCTTCACCCGCGAGGAAATGCGCGAGATGATGGATCACGTTGACGAGCAGGTCAGAGCTTTCTACGGAGAAGGCTGATCGCTTCGCGTAACCATGCAATCCCCCCGGCGTCTCTGCCGGGGGGGCTTTCTTACGAATATCAAAAAGGGGTGAACGCATATGAATACGGATCGTATTGAGCGGATCAAAAAGACCGTTATGGTCGATCACTATCCCATCTGCATCGAGAAGTTCCGCATCACACTGGACGTGCGGGAGCAGACCCGCAACGACAGCGTGCTCATTCAGCGGGGCAAGATCCTCAAGGCCTGCGCAGAGCGTATGCCCATCGCCATCGGCGACGATGAGCTGATCGTGGGCATCGCCTCCAGCAAGCACATGGGACTGGAGATCGATCCGGACTACGGCGTGTGGCCGCAAAATGAGATCGACTCCCTGAAGGCCGACGGGTATCTTGTGGATCCCCAGGACGAGATCGACCTGCAGGAGCTGAACAAACGCTACCAGCCCAATACCCTCATCGGGCAGATGGGCAACATCTTCTACGACAACGAGCGGCTGATCAACAAGCTGCGGGCGGGTCTGATCCTGCCCCCCTGGAAGGCGAAGGAGGAGGAGCGGGGCGTCGGCGGCGGCTATGCCCAGTCCGGTCTCGGCCTTGGCCCGTCCCTGGTGCTGCTGTGCGTGGAGTACGACAAGATCCTCAAGCACGGCACCAAAGAGCTGATCCGGCAGGCCAGAGCGTGCCAGTCCGAGATCCGCTTTACGGATATGGAGGCGGTGGACAAGTACCGCTACTACGAGTCCGTCGTCATGGCCTTTGAGGCCATGAACACCCTGGCCCGGCGCTACGCCGAGCTGGCGGAGGATATGGCGGCCAGGGAGCAGCGCCCGGAGCGGAAGGCCGAGCTGGAGCAGATCGCCCGGATCTGCCGCCGGGTACCGGAGAATCCCGCGGCCAGCTTCCGGGAGGCCCTTCAGGCCTTCTGGTTCCAGATCCTGTTTTTGAGCCCCTCCACCACCCTGCCGGGAGGCCGCTTCGACCAGTACATGTATCCCTTCTACAAGGCGGATCTGGACAAAGGCGTCATCACCCGGGACGAGGCGCTGGAGCTGCTGTGCCTGCTGCGGCTGAAGGACATGGAGCTCAACCGGACCTCCGGCAGCGAGCTGCGGAAGAAAAACTCCGGCATGGCCAAGTGGCACAACTACACCATCGGCGGCGTGGATCCCATCACCGGGGAGGACGCCACCAACGATCTGACCTACCTGCTCATCGACGCGGCCATGGTCACCAAAACGCCGCACCACACCCTGACCCTCCGGGTCCACGAGAAGACGCCGCCGGCGCTGATGCAGCGGGCGCTGGAGTGCGTCCGTCTTGGGCTGGGCATGCCCGCCTTCGTCAGCGACGGGTCCTATACCGCCACCTTTGCCTCCCGGGGCTGCCCCCTGGAGTTCGCCCGGGACTTCGTCATGACCGGCTGCCTGGACGGCAACCTGCCGGGCAAATCCCGCACGGGCCCCGTGCCCATGGTGACCTTCCCCCTGATTTTCGACATTTTCCGACACAACGGCGTTGACGTGAAAACCGGCCTGAAGGCCGGCATCGACGTGGGGAATTTTGCCGACTTTGAGAGCTATGACGCCCTCTTTGCCGCCCTGTCCAAGGAGATCGACTACATCCTCCGTCTGGTGGGCGAAAAGAACAACGTGGAACTGGCCATCACCCAGGAGCTGCTGTTTGATCCCCTGCGCAGCGCCCTGATGTATCAGGGCATCGAGTCCGGCAAGGATACCTGGCGCCGGGTCATGCCCTTTGAGAACTGCGCCGTGGTCAACCCCATCGGCATGGTCAACCTGGGCGACTCCCTGGCGGCCATCAAAAAACTGGTGTTCGAGGAAAAGAAGTATACCCTGGCGGAGCTGGAGAAGGCCCTGGACGCGGACTGGGTCGGCTACGAGCAGATGCAGCGGGATTTTGAAAGCGCCCCCAAGTACGGCAACGACATCGACTTTGTCGATGAGATCGTGGCCCAGTGCTACAAGCTGCTCAACGACACGGTGGCCACGATCCCCAATATCCTGGGCAAGCCCACCATCGCCACGGGCATCTCCATCACCTCCCATCAGCCCGGCGGACAGCTGACCGGCGCCACCCCCGACGGCAGAAAGGCGAAGTCCATTCTGGCCGACGGCACCACCTCTCCCATGCACGGCATGGACTGCTGCGGTCCCACCGCCGTGTTCAAGAGCGCCATGAAGATCGATCAGGATCCCATGCAGGCCACCCTGCTGAACATGAAGTTCCCGCCCTCCGTTCTCAAGACGGACGCGGACCTGGCCAAGCTGGGCGTTCTCATCCGCACCTACCTGACCAACGGCGGCAAGCAGGTCCAGTTCAACGTGGTCGATCAGCAGACCCTGCTGGCGGCCCAGAAGTCGCCCAAGGAGTACCGTGACCTTGTAGTCCGCGTAGCGGGCTACAGCACCTACTTTGTCACCCTCTCCCAAGCCATGCAGGACGAGGTCATCGACCGCACCTCTCAGGAGCTGTAACAGCGGCCTGTTCCGGGTAACCGGAGGATCACACCAAAACACGGCAGGGCGCAGGCGTTTTCGCCTGGGCCCTGTTTGTGCCGACCGGGCGAAAAGGCCACCTCCGTCATGGTAGGCATCGACTGACCCCGGCGATACAGACAGGGCGGCAGCGCAGCGCTGCCGCCCTTCCCTTTCCGGCCCCGACCGGACAGGGCGCTCTTGTTTTTTCACGGAAAAACAGGTACAATGCAACGTGTAGAAAAATCCATCCCAAGGAGCTGCTATGAAAAAAACGTTGAACGCCGGCCTGTGGGCCAGGCGGGTGCTGGTATATCTGGCGGGCCTTTTCTGTATGGCCATGGGCGTTGTGTTTTCCGCCCGGTCCGGTCTGGGCGTAAGCCCGGTGGGGTCCCTGGCAAACGTGCTGTATCTCATTGCCCGGGATCTGTCTTTGCCGGAATTTGTGAATCTGGGCAACTGCACCACGGGGGTGTACTGCCTGTATATCCTGGCGGAGCTTCTGATCCTGCGCCGGGACTTCAAGCCCCGGATGCTGCTGCAGCTGCTGGCCTCCCTTCTCTTCGGCCAGCTGGTCAATATCGCCACGGCGCTGATGCGGCCGCTGCCGGACCCGGGCAGCTATCCCGTGCAGATGCTCTATCTGCTGTGCAGCATTCCCCTGGTGGCGGTGGGGGTCATGCTGTATCTGGCCCCCAACATCATGCCCACGCCGGGGGACGGCATGAGCCTTGCCATCTCCCAAAAATCCGGCCTGTCCCTGGGGGCTGCCAAGACGGTGTTCGACTGCTCCATGGTGGTGATCTCCACCGCCGTGTCCCTGCTGTATTTCCGCCGGCTCATGGGCGTCCGGGAGGGGACGGTGATCTGCGCCCTCTTCGTGGGCTTTGTCATGCGACAGATCCAGAAGCCCTGCCAGAAGCCCCTGCTGGCCTTTGTGCAGCGCCAGGATAAGGTCCAGCTGGCCGTTCAGGCCGCCGCCGGCGGCTACGGCGTGGACAGCCGGGGCAAGCCCAGGATCATCGTCGCCATCGGCCGGGAGTTCGGCGCCGGGGGCTACGAGATCGGCCGGCTGCTGGCGGAAAAGCTGGGCATCACCTTTTACGACCGCCAGCTCAACGTCATGGCGGCGGAGCAGAGCGGCCTGCCCCTGGAAAAGGTGGAGGAGCTGGAGCGCCACATGGAGCGGGAGCTGGTTTACGACTTCAAAAACGCCGCTTACGCCATGACCAACGGGGAGCTGTCCCCGGAGGAGCGTCTGTTCGTGGCCCAGACCGCGGTGATCCGGAAGATCGCCGCCGGCGACGAGAGCTGTGTGATCATGGGCCGGTGCGCCGACTGGGTGCTCTACGACGACCCCAACTGTTTCCGGATCTTTATCCACGCGGTGCCCAAGGCGCGCATCGACCGGACCATGGCCCAGTACGGCCTGGACCGGCAGGAGGCGGAGCGGCAGATGAAAAACACGGACCTGTCCCGGTCGCAGCACTACAAGCGCTTTACGGGCCGGCAGTACGGCAAGCAGGAGTACTACCACCTGTCCGTGGACAGCAGTATGCTGGGCACCGCCGCCAGCGTGGAGCTCATCGTGGCGGCGCTGAAGATGTGGTGCAGGGTCCGGGGGACCCGGCCTCTGTCCGCCCTGGAGCCGTAAATACCCATAAAACCTGCGGAGATAAGTGCTTTTTTGAAAAACAGATGTTGAATCGCGGGGAAAATATAGTATAATAAAGCTTGCGAAAACAACAATCACGCAAAGAGTTTTATTATGATGAGGTGATAGCATGTTAACAGCGAAAGAAAACATGAGGGCAGTCGTCAAGGGCGGCAAGCCCGACCGTCTGGTCAACCAGTACGAGGCCCTGCAGCTTCTGTTTTACCCCTATGCCATCCACTCCAACTCCTCCTGCGCCAAGGGCGAAATGAACAAGGTGGACGTGTGGGGTGTAACCAGATCCTTCCCCGAAAACGTCCCCGGCGCCTTCCCGGTGCATACGCCGGACAAGATCGTGGTCAAGGACATCGAGACCTGGAGAGATTTTGTACACGCCCCGGTCATGGACTATCCCCAGGAAGAGTGGGATATGTTCAAGGAGATGTACAACCAGGTGGACAACACCAAGGCCTACCGGACGGCCTTCTATGCCCCCGGCCTGTTTGAGATGAGCCACTACCTGTGCTCCATGACCGACGCGCTGGAGTACTATCTGACGGATCCCGACGAGATGAAGGATCTGATCAAGTATCTGACGGATTTTGAGCTGCAGCTTGCCGAGCAGCTGTGCTCTCAGCTCCATCCCGACGCCATCCTCCACCATGACGACTGGGGCAGCGCCAAGAACTCCTTCCTCCGTCCCAACATGTTTGAGGACTTCTTTGTGGAGCCCTACAAGCAGATCTACGGCTATTTCCATGACCATGGCGTAGAGCTCATCGTCCACCACAGCGACAGCTATGCCGCCAACCTGGTGCCCTCCATGATCGAGATGGGCATCGACGTATGGCAGGGCTGCATCGAGAGCAACGACGTGCCCGCGCTGATCAAGCAGTACGGCGACAAGATCACCTTCATGGGCGCCATCGACAATAAGTCCGTGGACTTCAACGGCTGGACCGACGAGAACTGCAAGAAGGAGGTCCTGCGGACCATCGAGGCCTGCGGCGATCAGCACTTCATCCCCTGCATCACCCAGGGCGGCCCCGGCTCCGTGTACCCCGGCGTTTACATGTCCCTGGCCGACCATATCGACGCCTACAACGCCGAGCATTACGGTCTGGATATCGAGGAGATCCGCAACGCCCGTCTGCCCCACCAGATCATGTTCTGATCCCGGGGAAAGACAATCAAACCATACAAAAAAGCGAAAGCAGTATCCGGCCCTTACCGGATGCTGCTTTCGTGTTTCAGAACGCGGCAGAGGGGCCGGGAAAAAAACGGAAAAAACAAGAATAACAGGAGTTGTTGAGAAATATTCTTGACAGACAAAGGGCAGCGTGCTAAAACACTTCTGCAAATCTTGTAAAAGTGAATAAAAAGGGAAGCATGTTCTGCGAGAGCAGATGAAAAGAGAAAGCGGTGAAAATCCGCTGCGATCCCGTCACTGTGATAGGGAGCGAGCAGCATATCCACTGGGGAGACCCGGGAAGGGCTGTTTCGCGTTGAACTTAAGCCAGGAGACCTGCATGTTTCTTATGAGTGCACTCATACGGAGGATATGAGAATCATAAAAAGCCGGACTGCGCAATGGGTGCCAATACGTTTTCGTATTGGCTTTTTTTATTGCCGCGGCACCGCTTCGACCGATTTTCATGAGCCCCCAGGGCTCATTTTTCACTTTACGGGAGAATTACGGATGAAGAAAGGAAAAAAGAAATGAAAAAGGTACTCGCATTGCTTCTTGCCCTTGTAATGCTCACCGCCGTTCTTGCCGGCTGCGGCTCCAAGGACGCGGCTCCTGCCGGCACGGATTCCGCCGCCGACACAACAGACACTGCGACGCCGGCCGACAGCGGCGATTCCGCCGCTGTTCCCGCCTCCGCCGCTTCCGGAAAGATCCTGACCTTCGGCTGCCAGATGTACTCCGACGGTCTGATCAACCCCGCCAGCCAGATCAACTGCGCCTGGAACTGCATGCGCTTCGGCGTGGGCGAGGCTCTGTTCAAATTCAACGACAGCATGGAGGTCGGGCCCTGGCTGGCCGAGTCCGCTGAGACCGCTGACAACATCACCTGGACCATCAAGCTCAAGGACGGCATCCTGTTCTCCAACGGCGATCCCATGACCGCCACCAAGGTCAAGGAGTCTCTGGACTGGGTCCGCAACGAGGGCCCCAACGGCTCCTCCGCGCCCCAGAAGTATCTTCCCTTCGAGGCTGAAATCACCGCTGACGACGCGGCCAACACCATCACCATCGTGCTCCCCACCGCCAACATGAACCTGCTGGGCAACCTGGCCTACCCCGTTATGGAGATCATCGACGTGGCCGCGATCACCGACTTTGACTCCGGCGTGATCGGCACCGGCCCCTACATGGTCAGCAAGTTCACCGATCAGGTGGGCTATGAGATGGTCAAGAACCCCAACTACTGGGACGGCGCGGTCCCCTATGACGGCGTGACCATCACCTTCATGGGCGACGCTTCCGCCAAGGCCAACGCCCTGAAGGCCGGCCAGGTGGATCTGGTGGAGAACATCACCAACGTGGCAGACCTCCAGAGCCTCCAGGCTGACAGCAACTTCACCGTGGATATCGCCTCCGGCGTCCGCTGCGGCTTCAGCTGGATGAACCAGGCCGAGGGCCGCCCGCTTGCCAACGACACCCTGCGCCAGGCGATCCTCATGGCCATCGACTACAAGACCATCTGCGCCTCCAACACCATCGGCAACCTGTACACTCCCGGCTTCTCCGTCCTGCCCAGCACCCTGGCCTACGGCTATGACAAGCTGACCAACCCCTGGGAGACCAACATGGACGGCGCCAAGAAGCTCCTGGACGACGTCGGCATCGTTGACACGGACGGCGACGGCATCCGCGAGCTGGACGGCCAGAACATCAACCTGACCTACGTCTCCTACGAGAACCGTATGCTCAACGACTTCTCCGACGCCCACACCCTGTACCTGACCGAGCTGGGCATCGGCGTGACCGCCAAGTACGGCTCCTCCGACGACCAGTGGAACTCCCTGGTAGCCGGTGAGTACGATCTCAACAACAACAACTGGACCACCGTGGGCAACGGCGATCCCACCGAGTACATGGCCAACTGGTACTCCAAGAGCGGCGCCGACTACTGCAATTACGTCAGCGACGAATACGACGCCCTGTACGAGCAGCTTCTGGAGGAGACCGATTCCGCCAAGCGGGCCGACATCATCCAGCAGCTCCAGCAGATCCTGGTCGACGACGCTGCCGTTCTCGTGGACGGTTACTACAACAGCTCCATGGCTTACTCCAAGAACGTGGGTTACGCCCACATCCACACCGCCGACTACTACTGGCTGACCACGGAGATCACCCCCGCCGCCTGAGGCAGGGACGTCTCTGCAAGACGCCGTACATAGGTGCAAGCAACCGGACGGGACACGCAATCACGTGTCCCGCCCGGTCTATCCTGAAAAGAGAGGAGTGATCGAGCATGAGCGCAAAAAGGCTGGGCTTCCGCCTGCTGCAGATGCTGATCGTACTGATCGGGATCAGCATTCTGACGTTCCTGCTGACCTATCTTTCGCCGGGCGACCCGGTCAGAAACATGTATCTGGCCCAGGGCGTTATGCCCGATGAGGAGCAGGTGGCGATCCAGCGGGAGGAGATGGGTCTCAACGACCCCTTTCTGGTCCAGTACGGCCGCTGGCTGACCAACTGTCTGAAGGGCGATTTCGGTAAATCCTATTCCATGAACAAGCCCGTGGTCACCCTGCTTCTGGCCCGGCTGTGGCCCACGCTGAAGCTGGCGCTGATGTCCATGATCCTGATGCTGGTCATCTCGGTGCCTCTGGGCGTGCTCTCGGCGGTATATAAGGACAAGCCCATTGACTACATCGTCCGGGCCGTCACGTTTTTCGGGGTGTCCGTCCCCAACTTCTGGGTCGGCCTGATGCTGATCCTGATATTCTGCGTTCAGCTCAAGCTGCTGCCGGTGGTGTCCTCCGGCGGCTCTTTCAAGGATCTGATCCTGCCCGCCGTCACCCTGGCCATCGCCATGTCCGCGAAATATACCCGGCAGGTGCGCACCGCCGTGCTGGAGGAGCTCAGCTCCGACTACGTGGTGGGCGCCCGGGCACGGGGCGTCAAGGAGGGGAAGATCCTCTGGGGCAACGTGTTCCCCAACTCCCTGCTGCCCCTGATCACCATGCTGGGCATTTCCGTCGGCTCTCTGCTGGGAGGCACCAGCGTGGTGGAGGTCATTTTCTCCTATCCCGGACTGGGCAATCTGGCGGTATCCGCCATTACCTCCTACGACTACTATCTGATCCAGGGATACGTCCTGTGGGTGTCCATCATCTACATGGTGATCAACCTGATCGTGGACATTTCCTACAACTATGTGGACCCGCGTATGCGGCTGAGGAGGTGAGGACGTGAAAAAGAAAAACATCCTGCTGCGATACCCCAGCTTTACGATCTTCGCCGTCCTTGCCGTGCTGGTCATCCTGGTGTCCGTTTTCGCCCCGGTGATCTGCGGGGACCGCAGCCCCACGGCGGGCAATCTGGCGGAGGCCATTGAGAAGCCCAGCGCGGAGCACCTCTTCGGCACTGACAAAATGGGCCGTGACGTGTTTGCCCGCGTGATCTACGGTTCCCGGGCGTCCCTGAGCTCCACCTTCATTCTGGTGGCGGTGATCTTTGTCATCGGCACCGTTCTGGGCGTGGTCTCCGGCTACTTCGGCGGCGCTGTGGACGCCATCATCATGCGGATCGCGGATATGATGATGGCCTTCCCGGGCCTGGTCCTGGCCATCGCCGTGGCCGGTATCCTGGGGGCGAGCACCCGCAACGCCATCATCGCCATTGCCATCGTCTCCTGGCCCAAATACGCCCGGCTGGCCCGCAGCCTGGTCATGAAGATCCGGCACATGGACTTTGTGGCCGCGGCCACGGTAACGGGCTCCAAAACGCCCTATATGCTGCTGCGGTACATGCTGCCCAACACCATCACGACCCTGGTGATCACCGCCGCCACGGACATCGGCGGCATGATGATGGAGCTGGCGGCCCTGTCCTTCCTGGGCTTCGGCGCCCAGCCGCCCACCCCGGAGTGGGGCTCCATGCTCAATGAGGGACGCAACTTCATGCAATCCGCCCCGTGGATGATGATCTTCCCCGGCCTTGCCATTTTTGTGACCGTGGTGATCTTCAACATGCTGGGCGACGGCCTGCGGGACATTCTGGACCCGCGTACAGAGTAAGGGGGGCGTCGATATGGCATTACTGGAAATCAAAAACGTCGACATCTCCTATGGAAAAAATGTCACCGTCTCCGACTGCAATCTCACCCTGGAGCAGGGGGAGATCTGCTCCATCGTGGGAGAGTCCGGCTCCGGCAAGACCACGGTGATCCGCGCCGTGCTGGGCCTGCTGGCCGGCGGCGGCAAGGTCACGGCGGGGGAGATCCTCTTTGAGGGCAAAAGCCTGCTGGGACTGGACAAAAAGCAGTGGCGGGACCTGCGGGGTCATGACATCTCCATGATCTTTCAGGACAGCGGGGCCATGATGAACCAGACCCGGAAGATCGGCAACACCTTTGTGGAGTATATCCGGACCCACGAGAACCTCTCCAAAAAAGAGGCGTGGGCCAAGGGAAGGGACATGCTCACCCGGATGCATCTGCCCGACGGGGACCGGATCATGCGCTCGTATCCCTTCCAGCTCTCCGGCGGCATGCGCCAGCGGGTGGGCATCGCCATGGGCATGACCTATCAGCCCAAGCTGCTGCTGGCCGACGAGCCCACCTCCGCCCTGGATGTGACCACCCAGGCGCAGATCGTGCGGCAGATGATGGAGCTTCGGGACGAGTACGGAACGTCCATCATCCTGGTCACCCACGACCTGGGCGTGGCCACGTATATGGGCGACAAGATCGTCGTGATGAAAAACGGAAAAATCGAAGACCGGGGCAGCCGGGACCACATGCTTCACCAGACGGACAACGCCTACACGAAGCTGCTGCTGGACGCCGTCCCGTCAGTAGGAGGGAAGCGCTATGTTTGAGGAAAAAGATGTGATCCTGGAAGCAAAGCACGTCACCCGGCGATTCCCCGCCTCCGGCGGCAGAGAGCTTAC
>ONVR01000210.1 GCA_900321335.1 uncultured Eubacteriales bacterium
ATGCGCGTGCCGGAGCCAATGGAGAACCTGACTATCCCGGAGCTATTTGATAAGACGTGATTAACTATCGGTTATGCCAAAATACAATACAAACGGAAGGCTTTTGCGGTATCCAGAACCGTGAAGGCCTTTTGTTTTTTGGGGGAATCGCACAAAGCGGCATGGAATCCAGAACAATGAATTATCGCAGCAGTTTGACTGTTCGGACAAAACGGATTATTAGACCAAAGCGGTGGTATCTGACAGCTATATTATTGGAGGAAGTTTAAAATACTGATAACAATTATCAGTGCATTGTCAATAATAACTAAAGGCGAATAGTGTAATTCATAACATAAAGGTTATGACGAATATGAGAATGGTGTACAAAGCATATTTCATGAAAGATGTAAAAATTATATAATATAGCCAAAGAGAATTGACGGAGAGGGATAACTGGAAATGAGAGAGTATATTTCGGAATCTGCCAGAGAAACAGAGGTCTATGACAGATGCCAGGTTCTGGTTGTTGGTGGAGGCCCTGCCGGTGTAACCGCAGCGGTTAGCGCTGCAAAAAACTGTAAGGGAAAAGTGATTCTGCTGGAACGGTTCCCTTATCTGGGAGGAATGGCCACAGGAGGGCAGGTTATCGCGATCCCGTTTCTCAGTGACGGAGATGAGCTGCTGATCTCGGGAGTCATGGACGAATGGATTGACAGACTGCGAAAAAAGCAAAACGGCGTTTTTGGTCCCCTGCGTGAGGAACTGGGCTCAGAAGACGAACAGGTCCTGAACAAATACAGGCATCACGGACTCTTTGGCTTCAAGAAAGTGCGCTACGGCGTTAACTGTGATCCGGAACTGCTGAAAGTTGTGTTATCACAGATGGTAACCGATTATGGAATCACAGTGTACTGTAACTGCTTGGTGTGCGGAACAGTCCAACAGGAAGAGCAGGTCAAGGGCGTTATCTTTGAGAGCAAAGAGGGCAGAAAGGCAATTCTTGCAGATATCGTGATTGACTGCACCGGTGACGGCGATGTGTTTGCCGCTGCGGGAGCGGAGTATGAGATGCCGAGCTTCTCCACATCCCGTTCCTCGAACACGGCACTGGTCTTCCGGCTGGGAGGCGTTGACTACGACCGATATGCGGAGAATTATAAATCCGGGCCTGATGATCCCCATGCGTCAGATAAAAAATTTGCTAAGCTGAGTGAGGTGGCGGGGTTCAATATACGGCCGTTTTCCTCAAACCGGAACGATATCATGTGGATCAATAACTGGATCCCGAAAAACTGTATGTCGGTAAAAGACCTTACGGAAACCGCTTTTATCGTATTTGATGCCGCGGAACGGATTACAGAATATTTGCGAGAACACTTTGCAGGAATGGAAAATGCATATATTTTGGACTTCGCGTCACAGGTCGGAACCCGCGGGAGCCGGCGCCTGAAAGGTGTTGAGCGGTTCACGGCGGACAATATCGCTCACAGGACCGGACGGGATGACCTCATAGCCGTGGTCCCGACACTGGGCGGCTATGAAGAGTACGCGAGAATGGAAATGCCCTACGGCATTATCGTACCGGAGAAGATAGACGGGCTTCTGACAGCCGGAAGATGCTTCTCTTCTGAGGAGAAGGCCAACGAAGCGGCAAGCTGGATTCCCTACTGCATCGCCCTGGGTGAGGCTGCAGGAGCGGCAGCCGCGCTGAGCGTGGATTCCGGAATTCAGCCGAGACAATTGGATATAAAGAGGCTGCAGAGCGCTTTGAAAAATCAGGGCGTATATCTGTATGACTGATTTCAAAACTATTTAAAAGGAGTGACTGTACGCATGAAACTAAATGAGCTGCTGGATCCGAGAGGTATTCAGGAAAGACCGATGATCGAACTTGCCAAGCGTCCCTCATTGGATGAATTGAGAAACGGTAAAATCCTGTTCTACAACAACACAAAACTTGGATTCTGCAATTATTACACTGTGTTTGACCGCATCAAGGAACGTCTGACAGAGTTGGGCATTACGAATTATGTGGAATATACCGAGACCGTTCGCGGAAAGAATCAGAAGCGTCTTTACGAGTACGCGGCGATGCTCGCACAGGAAAAACCAACGGCGGCTATTGTCGCATTCGGCGACATGGGAACCTCCTCTTCCACAACGGTAGTTGCCATTGCCCTTGAAAAGCTCGGCATTCCTACCGTATACATGACCGCACCTCCGGGATCCGCTATTACCGAAGGCGTCGGCGTCTACCGGGCAGGCCACCTGTGCCTCTGCTCTGTGGATATTTACCAGGGCAGCACAGTTGAGGAAGTAGCTGAGCAGGTAGATCTGAAGTGGGATTACATTATCGGCTCTCTGACTAAGAACGGCGACGAGCTTCTTAAACTCGCCAACATCGATTTCAAAATTGACAAGGTTGCACCTGCAGCTGACGGGATCCTGCCCTTTATGCCTGAGATCAGCGAGGAGAAATCCGCTGAGCCCGGTGCATACATGGAAGAAATCAACGACTATTTCAATGAGATGCACATCAGTGACGGACTTCCGATCATTCCTCCTACGAAGGCCCGTTACGAGAAAATGCTCGAGTACTGCCCATGGCCGGAGGATACAGTTCTTACGGATCCTTCCGGACCTTCGGGCAAGAGCGTTACGGTAAAGGATGTCGCGATTGCCGCGGTAATGGCAGGCTGCAAACCGCACGCGATGCCGATCCTGGTTGCCGCTTTCAAGGCTCTCAACAGCCCGCTGTATAACTTCAACCAGTCCGTTACAACGTCTCACCCCGGCGGAAACCTGGTTCTGGTTTCCGGTCCTATTGCCCAGGAGATCGGCATTTCCGGCAAACAGGGCTGCCAGGGACCCGGTTGGCCTGAGAATGCCACGATCGGACGTGCGGTCAACCTTGTGATCATGAACGTACTCAGAAGCGTACCCGGCGTATGCGACCTTGACTGTATTGCTTCTCAGGCAGAGTTCACATACTGCTTTGCCGAGGAACCTGAGCTCGCAGAGTGGAATATGATCAACGAGGATCACTACGACGCACAGACGACTACGGTATATGTGCTCAAAGCAGAGCCCATCCATGATGTGATCGACTTCCTCAGCCTTGACGGATATGATCTGCTGGACACCATTACGCACTGCTGCACAACGCTGGGCTCTAACAACGCTTACATGCCCGGACCCATGGTGATCTGCCTGGTTCCCGACCATGCCAAGCTCCTAAAGAAAGCCGGCTTTACCAAGGAAATGATCCAGGAGCACATCCACACCTACGCTTATCACGAGGTTCCCATGGTCCGTAACCGCGGCTTGGTTCCCGTACGGCCCGAGAGCTTCAAG
>ONVR01000008.1 GCA_900321335.1 uncultured Eubacteriales bacterium
CCCGGGGCAGGGCCTTGCCCACCTGATACAGGGCCTGTACCATCTCATCCGGCGGCACGGGACACTGCATCCCAGCCAGGGCCAGATCTGCGGACAGCAGGGCGTTGACCGCCTGGGAGGCGTTGCGCTGGGCGCAGGGGATCTGCACCAGCCCCGCGATGGGATCGCACACCAGCCCCATCATATTCATCACGCAGATGCTGAAGCCGTGACAGCACTGCTCGGCGGAGCCGCCCATCAGCTGCACCGCGCCGGCGGCCGCCATGGCCGCGGCCACACCGCACTCCGCCTGACAGCCTCCCTCGGAGCCGGCCACGGTGGCGTTGTCCATGACGATGGCTCCCACGCCGGAGGCCACCAGAAGGCCGTGGAGGATCTCCTGCCGGGAAAAGCCCTTCTGCTCCTCCATGGCGCACAGCACAGCCGGGACAATGCCGCAGGAGCCCGCCGTGGGGCAGGCGCAGATCTGTTCCATGGCGGCGTTTGCCTCACTGCAGGACAATGCGTAGGCCATGACGGTGTTGAGAAAGCCGCCGCAGATGCCCCCCTGCCCGGCATACCGGTACTGGGTGCTGGCGCAGCCCGTGATCAGATTCCCCGCCGTGGGCAGGGCCCGGTCCAGCGCCCGGTGGGCACTGTAGCGCATGATTTCATAGCGGCGGTTGAGATTCTCCAGGATCAGGGCTTTGGGCCTGCCGGTCAGCTCCTGTTCCTGGGACAGGAAGATCCGCCACAGGGGCTCTCCCTCCGCCCGGTGCCGCTCCAGAAGCGACGCAAACGTATATTTCATACCGCACCTCCGCTCATGGGATCGATGACCTCCACCCGCAGCACGCAGGGGATCTGCTCCATGCTCCGCCGGAGGTCCTGTCCCACCTGTTCGTCCGTTTCGATGATGCAGCAGGCCACGTCTCCCCGCTTTCTCCTGGTGGAGCGCAGCAGGGCGATATTCAGCCCGTGGTCCGCCGCGCAGGCGGTGATCCGGCCCAGGATCCCCGGCACGTCTCCGTGGAGCACCATGACCGTGGGCCGCTCGCAGTACAGCTCCACGTCAAAGCCGTCCAGCTTCCGGATACACACCCGGCCGCCCCCCAGGGAGCAGCCCTCCACCTGGCACTGGGTGCCGTCCTTCCGGTAAAAGGTCATAAGCACGGAATTTTCATGGGCATCCTGAAGCACGGTCTCGTAAAACTCGCAGACGACGCCCCGGCGCCGGGCGATGTCAAAGGCGTGCCGGAGCCGGTCGTCCCACTCCGGCAGGCCCAGGGCCCCGGCCGCCAGCGCCCTGTCCGTACCGTGGCCCAGATAGGTCCTGGCAAAGGACCCGTGCAGGCCGAAGGTCACCTTTTCAAACGCGCCGCCGCACAGCAGAGCGGCCATTCTGGACAGCTTTGCCGCCCCGGCCGTGTGCGAGCTGGAGGGGCCGATCATCACCGGTCCCGTCACGTCGAATAAACTGATGCTCACCGTTTTCCACTCCTCTCTGTCTCTACCATAACACAGGAAAAAAACTTGTCAACGGATATTTGTCCGCCCCCCGGTGCCGGGGCGACGGCAGCGCAATTTTTGCTTGCCAGCGGCCCGGATATGGGGTATTATTAAGTATTATAAAAGAAACTATCCTTTTTTAATCGGAGAGGATCGAATCCTATGTCAGATCAGTCAAAAATTCGTAATTTTTCCATCATCGCCCATATCGACCACGGCAAGTCCACCCTGGCAGACCGCCTTCTGGAGATGTGCGGCGCCGTGGAGGCCCGGGAAATGGAAAACCAGCTTCTGGACAACATGGACCTGGAACGGGAACGGGGCATCACCATCAAGGCCCGGGCCGTAGGGCTGCACTACACCGCCCTGGACGGGCAGACCTACACCCTCAATCTCATCGACACACCGGGTCACGTGGACTTCAACTACGAGGTGTCCCGGTCTCTGGCCGCCTGTGAGGGCGCTGTTCTGGTGGTAGACGCCGCCCAGGGCATCGAGGCCCAGACCCTGGCCAACACCTACCTGGCCATGGAGAACGACCTGGAGGTGCTGCCCGTTATCAACAAGATCGACCTGCCCGCCGCGGATCCCAAACGGGTCAAAACGGAGATCGAGGATATCATCGGCATCCCCGCCGAGGATGCCCCGGAGATCTCCGCAAAGGCCGGCATCAACATCCGGGACGTGCTGGAGGATATCGTGGCCAATATCCCCGCCCCCACCGGCGACAAAGAAGCCCCCCTGAAGGCCCTGGTCTTCGACAGCCAGTACGACAGCTACCGGGGCGTTATCGTGTACATGCGCCTTATGGAAGGCCGGGTACACAAGGACGACGACGTGCTCATGATGGCCACCGGCGCCGTATACCACGTGGTGGAGGTGGGCCACATGCGGCCCATGGGTCTGGAGAGCTGCGATTGTCTGGAGGCCGGCGACGTGGGCTATCTCACCGCCAGCATCAAAACCGTATCCGACACCCGTGTGGGCGACACCGTGACCCTGGCCCATCGGCCCGCAGCCCAGGCCCTGCCCGGCTATCGGCCCGTACAGCCCATGGTGTTTTCCGGTCTGTACACCGCAGACGGCTCCAAGTACCCGGATCTCCGGGACGCCCTGGAAAAGCTCAAGCTCAACGACGCCTCGCTGAGCTTTGAGCCCGAGTCCTCCGTGGCCCTGGGCTTCGGCTTCCGGTGCGGGTTTCTGGGCCTGCTGCACATGGAGATCATCCAGGAGCGGCTGGAGCGAGAGTACAACCTGGATCTGATCACCACCGCCCCCAGCGTCATCTACCGGGTCACCAAGACCGACGGCAGCGTGGTCATGGTGGACAACCCCCTGAACTACCCGGACCCGGCGGAGATCGAAAACGCCCAGGAGCCCTTTGTCAAGGCCGCCATTATGTGCCCCACGGAGTTCGTGGGCAACATCATGGACCTGTGCCAGGAGCGACGGGGCGAGTACAAGGACATGAACTACCTGGACAGCGCCCGGGTGGAGCTGCACTACGAGATGCCCCTCAACGAGATCATTTACGACTTCTTCGACGCCCTGAAATCCAGAAGCCGGGGCTATGCCAGCCTGGATTACGAGTTTCTGGGTTACCGGGACTCCAGTCTGGTAAAGCTGGACATCCTGCTCAACGGGGAGATCGTGGACGCCCTGTCCTTCATCGTCCACAAGGACAAGGCCTATCCCCGTGCCCGGCGGATCTGTGAAAAGCTCAAGGAGAACATCCCCCGGCAGCTCTTCGAGGTGCCCGTTCAGGCGGCCATCGTCGGCAAGATCATCGCCCGGGAGACCATCAAGGCCATGCGCAAGGACGTGCTGGCCAAGTGCTACGGCGGCGACATTACCCGAAAGAAAAAGCTGCTGGAAAAGCAGAAGGAAGGCAAAAAGCGCATGCGGAATCTGGGCTCCGTCTCGGTGCCCCAGGAGGCCTTTATGGCCGTGCTCAAGCTGGATGAATAACGGCAAGAGGCCGTCCGGAGGGATCCGGGCGGCCTCTTGCAATGCCCTGTATTTTTCGTGTCGTTATCCGTCATGAAAAACGTCGCGCCGCTCCCCTCAATCCCGCTTGATGCGGGCTTTCGGCAGGGCTGATCCCATTCGAGGCGGGCCTTGCCCCCTCGAGCTCCCCCGCTGCTCCCGCACCTGAAGCAAAGGGCCGCTCTGGGACCGGATGCGGGTAAAAAAGGCCGTCAGCAGCGGCGATTGGGATTGTTGTTATGTTAATCTTTTTCCCGGTTTTCCGGGTGGTGGAAATTCGGTTTCCGGGGTTTACAATTTTTTACATTTAACCGCAAATCCGCTCATATACAAGGATTTTTTCGCCTGTGGAAAAGGTTGTGGATAATGTGGATAACATTTTGTAGATATAATTTTCCAACTGTTTTATGGAAATTTTCTTTTTTCCTGTCAAGAGGGAAAGCGTCAAAATTACCTCGTTGTTTTTGCAGAATTTTCCCCTCTGCTCTTGTGTATATTGTGTTGATTTACAACCCACCAATACAATACTTGGTAGTTTTCGGTTTCGGTCCAGCCGGGATGCTATACGATCTGTATAACCGGTTATGCATCGTCCCCTGCATACCGACCAAAAAAAACGGGAACGGCGATCTCAAAGCTTCGCCGTTCCCGTTTTTCTTTTCTCATTCCGCCGCCAGGGCCCGGATGATCTCCCCGATGTACATATCGTGGAGGTCCCCGTCTC
>ONVR01000081.1 GCA_900321335.1 uncultured Eubacteriales bacterium
GGCCGTTCACCTATCCGTATTTCTTTGAGATCCTCAATTACAATGACCAGAACGAAGACGGCACGGCCAAGGTGAACGTGAAGAAAGCGTTTATCTACGGCGGGCTCCTGTTCGGGGCATATATGGCAATCGTGTTCCTGCTGGCCTGGGCCCAGTTCACGCCGGTGCTGAATATGCTCAAGGCCGTCCTGATCACGATTATCGGTACGTCCACCCTGTCCTCCGCCATGTATAGCATCTATATTGCCTTCGGCAAAAAGGTGGGGCTGGCCGTCAACGGTGCGCTGATCGCCGGCTGGCACATCCTGATCCCGCTGGGGGTCATGGGCATGTGGACGCTGATGGCCTCGGTGCGGATCTACTTCGTGGTGGGCGGCATCCTGATCGCCGTGATCTGGAATGCCGTGGAGAAGCGGAAGGCGGTGCGGGCATGAAGATTGTCAAGAAACCGCTAAGTGAACTCCACAGCCCGGAGGTGAACATCCGCAAGCACACAGAGAAGCAGCTGACGGAGTATGTGCGGTCCCTGGAGATGTGGGGCCAGCTCAAGCCCGCCGTGGTGGACGAGAACGGCATGATCCTGGCCGGCAACGGCCTGTATGAAGCCCTGGTCCGCATGGGCGCGGAGACCTGCGACTGCTATGTGCTCTCCGGACTCACCGAGGCCCAGAAGAAAAAGGTCATGCTCTCGGATAACCGGGTGTATGAGCTGGGCATCACGGACATGGACGCCTTCGATCAGATCATCAAGGAACTGGAGGGCGACATCGATGTTCCCGGATGGGACGCTGATCTGCTGGAGATGATGAACGCATCCATCCAGGAGGCCACAAGCATGGTGGAGAGCTACGGCACCTTTGAACAGCCTCAGATCGACGCCATGAGCAGGAAACAGCGAGAAGATCACATTCCGGGGCCGCCTCAGACGCCACAGCAGCCGTCAGGCGGCGTTTATATGCCGGTCGGTCCTTCTACCCTCGGAGGCGCAGCGGCTCCCCAGGAGCCTGTGAGCCCTGTCAGTCAGGAGGGAGCGGAGCGGTATATCATCTGCCCGAAATGCGGTGAGAAGATATGCCTGTAAAGAAGCTGGAAAGCGCCGTTAACGTTCTGGAGGCGGCGAAGACCCGCATTCGGAACATCTTCTCCAACGGCTGCAAGGTCTATCTTTCTTTCTCCTGCGGAAAGGACAGCCTGTGCCTGTCCAGCCTGACCTATGATCTGATCCGCTCCGGCGAGATCGATCCCCGACAGCTCACCGTCACCTTCATCGACGAGGAGGGGCTTTATCCCTCCATGGTGGAGGCCGCGGAGCGCTGGCGGGGTATTTTTATGTCCGTGGGCGTGAAGTTCCTGTGGTTCTGCCTGCCGGTAAAGCAGGTGAGCGTGATCGACCATCTGTCCGCCACGGAGAGCTGGATCACCTGGGAGCCGGGAAAGGAGGACATCTGGATCAGAGATCCGCCGCCCTATGCGATCATGCAAAGCCCATACCTCCACTATCCCGGGGAGATGAACTATCAGACTTTCTGCACGAAGGCGTTCGCGGACGGGATTCAGATGATCGGCCTCAGAACCGCCGAATCCCTGACGCGGCTCAAGACCATATCCCATCTGGATATGCGGTCCATCGCCGGCGGCAAGGCCTATCCGATCTACGACTGGAAGGACAGCGACGTCTGGCTCTACATCAAGGAGCGCGGGCTTGAATTCCCTGACATATATATCCGGCTCTATGAGGCCGGTGTTCCCAGGCGCCAGCTCCGGCTGTGCGCCTTCTTCGGAGACTGCGGCACCCAGGGACTCCGGTGGATCGCCGAGACGGACAATGCGCTGTGGGACCGCATACAGAAGCGGGAGCCCAACGCCTATCTGGTGTTGCTCTATTGGGACAGTGAGATGTTCCGGCGGAGCTCCCAGCAGCGCAGGAAGATGGAGGCGGACCAGGAGCAGAAAGACTACTGCGCCCTGTGCAAGGACATGCTCTTCCTGCATCCCGAGAAGTACAACATCCCGCCGGACACCGTGGCCCACATCGGCACATGGCGCAGCCTGTTCGTGAAGACCTACGGCATCGCCCAGCAGAGCCACTACAAGACCATGTATGAGGGGCTGCTATATGGCGACCCGAAGAACCGTGTGCTCCGGATCCTCTGGACCAACATCTATGAGGACTACACCAAGCGTACCCAACGGGAGGCCCGTGCCCTGCCCTCAAAATCAAATAGGGGTGGGGTCTCAAATCCTGCGGCGCAGGAGAGGGGGTGAGATCGTGGAAGATCTGTTTGCCCCGCTGGCCTCGCTGCAATGGGTAGAGCATGACAAACTCCGGGCCAATGATTACAACCCCAATAAAGTCTCGGAGGAAAACCTCCGTCTTTTGACCCAGAGTATCCTCACCAATGGCTGGACGCTCCCGATCGTAGTCCGGCCTGACTATACGATCATCGACGGCTTCCATCGATGGACCGTCTCCGGCCGTGAGCCGCTGCGGACGCAGCTTGGAGGCCGGGTGCCTGTGGTCATCGTGGATCACCACGGAGACGAGAGCGCAGATGTTTATGGAACCATCACCCACAACAGAGCCAGGGGTACCCACCTGTTGGAACCGATGAAAGCAATCGTCCAGAAATTACTGGGTGAGGGCAAGACCGTCAAGGAAATCGGGGTGCAGCTCGGTATGAAACCGGAGGAGGTATTCCGGCTGTCCGGCTTCACGAAAGACGAGTTCCTGGCAATGATGACAAAGGATGTGGGTGGGTATTCAAAGGCCGTCATATACACCCACGTCTGATCCGCTGCGGTAGCGCAGCAGAAAAATATGTGTGGGCCATACGCCCCGATTCAAACCGGGGTGCATGTTCATTGGGGCGGGGTGCCGTGGGGGCGGCGCC
>ONVR01000115.1 GCA_900321335.1 uncultured Eubacteriales bacterium
ATACACATATAAAAACGGAATTAGTGTACCGGATGAAGAAGGTCTTATACGCTTAGAAAAGCATAGATAAAGACAAATTCCCGTTTGCTGGGATGCTTTTGACTTTGGATCTGCGCAGGAATTCCCTTGTCTGCAGTCAGAACGGGCATCGGTTTTGCCTCACACAAGACAAGAGACAAAATCCGCATGGCCGTAACGGTCATGCGGATTATCTTTCCTTTCAGGTGGTTATCCCCTGGCTCAGTGACTATTTTGCTGCCGCCTGCAGATGTCTGCGCATGTCCGCCAGACACTGGGGACAAAAGACCTCGCGGTCAGAGGCCGTGTTCCGCAGGGCGGTCAGGGTGAGGGTCTGCCGCATGATGCACCCGGGATTGGTGCAGTGGGGGCCGTTGGACTGCTCCGTGCCCGACCGGTTCCGGTCGGCGGCCATGGTCAGCATGTGCCCGATCTCGTGGCGCACGGATCGGGACAGACAGTGGTCAAACTCCACGGGGGACAGGGAGAGAAACCGGGCAACACTCACTACGGCGCCGCGGCCGCCGAGCCGTCCCGCGCCGAAGCAGAACTTCATGGTCCCCATGGTCAGGTCCCGGGCAGTTACCAGCAGGATCTTGGCAGGACCGGGGAGAATAGACAGGTTTTCAGTGAGGTTGTTGATGATCCTGGATGCGTCATACTGGCCGTTATCCCGGTGGCAGCCGGTAAGACACGTCTCGCCCCGCACCGGGGACCGCGGGGTCCAGGGCCGGTTTTCCAGATTGACTGTCTTCAGCTCCGGCAAGTACCGGGCCGCGTCGGACAGGGCCTTTTGCGCGGCGAGCCGGCCCCGGAGATCCAGCTGGTCGTCACAGCATAGGTACAGGATCATGGCTGTACCGTCCTTTCCTTCCTTTGTGCAAGTGCCCGGTCGTAAAAGGCCGTGACGGCCTCGCGGTACTGTTCCGGCTCTGCCAGATAGCTCAGGGCGTGGCCCGCTCCCGGCACCGAGAGCATGGCCTTGTCATCGCTTGCGCAGGCATCAAAGAGTTCCTGCCCCATTGCGTGGGGTACAAAGCGATCCTCCTGCCCGTGGATGATCAGCACGGGAATCTTTGCCTGCCTGACGGCGCTTACGGCAGTGGCCCCGTCGAGCCGAAACCGCCCGAACAGCCGCGCACCCAGACGGACGAAGGGCATGACCGGACCTGCCGGCAGCTTCAGGTCGCCGCAGACCTTCCGGATGATGGCCGCGGGACTGGAATAGGGACAGTCCGCCAGGATCCCCGCCACCTGATCCGGGAGAGGAAGGTCCGCCGCCATCAGCACGGTGGCAGCACCCATGGACACACCGTCGAGAAAGATCGGCAGCTCCGGTGGGACGTGTTCCCGGGCCCATTCGATCCATGTCAGACAGTCCAGACGCTCCCGGACGCCGAAGGTGATCACCGTCCCGCCGCTTTGCCCGTGACTGCGCTCGTCGATCAGCAGTAGATCGTGTCCCGCGTCAAGGGCGATCCGGGCGCCGCCGCAGAAATCCCGGATCCCGGTGCTCCGGTAGCCGTGAAAGGCAATATCCAGCGCCTGCCCGCCGCCCGGATAGTACCGGGCGTACAGGAGCAGCCCATCGTGAGAGACAGCCGAGACCGGCTGGAAGGGGAGAGCGTCAAAGGCGTCCACCAAAGCGGTGATCTGATCTGCCACAGCCCGGTATTGAGAGCCGTGGGGAATGGCGTGAATATCCTCCCGGTGAGGCAGAGGGTTATAAAAAGCGATTCGAAAGGCGGCGCAGCTGAAAGCCAGGATCAGAAGAAGGATCAGCGCCGCCCCCATAGCGATCCAAAGCATGGGCATCTCCTCCGCCCCTATTATAAAGGCGGGCACCCGAAAAATGCAAGACGTCGGGGCGACAGCGGCAGGGAGAATCAAAGAATTGTGGGTGACAATATTCCCTTTTCCGCGAAAAAGTGGTATACTGTCGCCAGACAGTCATGTTCCGCGCCGGTCATGCAGCTTGACGCAGCGGACGTTATGGAATAGACAGGGATGTGATGGAATCATGAATAAACTGATGAGCGTGGATGAGGCGGTCAAGCTGATCCAGGACGGGGATACCATATGGATCAACGCCTTTGCGGCCTGCGCCTCTCCCGTGGAGCTGAACAAGGCGATCACCCGGCGTTTCCGGGAGACGGGACACCCGAAGCACCTTTCGATCTACAGCTCCTTCAGCTTTTCCGAGTGGAAGGACAACAGCGACGTGGAGGGGTATATCAACGAGGGGGCGGTGGACCGCTGTGTCCTGGGCTTCTTCGGCAGCCTGCGCAGCACCTGTACAGCCATTATGGAAAACAGGATTGAGGGATATAACCTCCCCGGCGGCATCATGTCCCATATGATCCGGGCCTCGGCCAGAGGAGCCAGCTCCCTGTTTTCCAAGATCGGACTGAACCTGTTTGTAGATCCCCGGATCGGCCAGTACAAGCTCAACGAGCGCTCCAAGCTGGATCTGGTGACGCTGGCGGAGGAAAACGGAGAGCAGGGACTGCTCTATAAGATCCCCAAAGTGGACGTGGCGCTGCTCAAGGCCAGTTATGCCGACGAGAAGGGGAACATCTCCTTTGAAAACGAGTGCGCCTCCATCGATGCCCTGTCCGTTGCCCAGGCCACCCACCGAAACGGCGGCAAGGTCATCGTCCAGGTGGTTCGCGTGGTCAACAACCACATGTCGCCCCGGTCCGTGGATATTCCCGCGGCGCTGGTGGACGCGGTGGTCCGGTGCCCCCATCAGCCACAGCTGACCAACGTGGAGGGTTTTTACGACTTTATCTGCGGCAAATACGTGCCCTCCGGCAACATCCTCAAGGCGTGCCGGGAGGAGGTCCGGGGCGTGATCGGCTCCACCTCCAAGCGCGGGGAACTTCACAAGGCCATTGCCAAACGGGCGCTTCGCGAGATCAAAAAGGGAATGATCATCAACATCGGCATCGGCATTCCGGAGCTCATCGCCGAAGAGGTTCTGGAGCAGAACATGCTCGACGACGTGCACCTGAGCGTCGAGTCCGGTCATACGGGAGGCTTCCCTCTGGGCGGACAGGGCTTCGGTGTGGCCATCGGCCCCGACTCCATGCTGGATATGGCCCGCCAGTTCGATTTCTATGAGGGCGGCGGTCTGGATCTGTGCTTTATCGGCGCTCTGGAGGTGGACAAACAGGGCAACGTAAACGGCCACTACACCAAGGGAAAGCTCTCCGGCATCGGCGGGTTTGCCAACATTACCCAGACGACAAAGAAGGTGGTGTTCTGCTTCACCTTTACCAGCAAGGGACTGGAGGGTACCTTTGACGGCAAGAGCGTTCATATTACAAAAGAGGGCAGCATCCGGAAGTTTGTGGACCAGGTATCCGGCCTGAGCTTTAACGTACAGAATGCCTTCGCCAACGACCAGGAGATCATGTATGTGACGGAGCGCTGTGTGTTCAGGCTCACCAGACAGGGGCTGCTGCTTACAGAGATCGCAGACGGTGTGGATCTGCACCGTGATGTGCTGGACAAGATTCCGTTTCCTGTAGAGGTGGCCGAGGATCTCAAGACCATGGAATTTGAATAAAAGACCGGTAACCGGCGAATCGGAAAAAGGAGAACGCAATGGCATCCATTACCACAAGTGTACAGATCGTACTGCCTCAGCACTGCAACGGCAACGTAACGCCGCGCCTGTTCGGCGGCCAGCTGATGGCCTGGATCGACATCGTGGGGGCCGTGGCGGCCAGAAGATACGCCCACAGCACCGTGACAACGGTCTGCGTGGACAATCTGCACTTTGTTAGCCCGGCATATCTCAACGATACCGTGGTCCAGGAGGCGGTGGTCACCTGGACCGGCAGCACCTCGCTGGAGGTGCGGGTGGACAGTTTTGTGGAACAGCTCGGAGGAGAGCGAAAGATGGTCAACCGGGCGTATCTGGTGTTCGTGGCCCTTGGGGAGGACAACAAGCCCGTCCCGGTCGCGCCTTTTGTTCCCCAGACGCCGGCGGAGCAGGCGGAGTATGAGGCGGCCATCGCCCGCCGGGAGGTTCGCCTCCGCAGAAAGTAAAAACAAAACACCCCTGTATTCCTTGAGAATACAGGGGTGTTTGCGTGGAGCTGGTAATGTGACTCGAACACACGACCTGCTGATTACGAATCAGCTGCTCTACCGACTGAGCTATACCAGCACACAGTTTTTCAAAGCTCGTTTATTATATCAGCGAAACCGGGCGTTGTCAAGAGTTTCCCGCAAAGAGATCGGGGCAGCTTTTCAGCTGTCCCGATCCGTCTCTGACCCGGCCGGTCAGAGTTTTTTGGAGTCCTCGATCCAGTCCACGTCCCGGGCCGCCTTGCCAAAACCGGAGGCGGCAAAATCCGCGCTGAAGTCCGCGCCCTTTTCCCGCTCCTCGTTGAGCATGATCTCCTCCTCCGTGGGAGGCATCCTGCGCTTTTCCGCCAGCTTTTCCATGCCCTCGGCGGAGCAGTAGCAGGGAAAGCGCTCAAAGGCCAGTTCCACCATCCGTTCCCCGTGAGGATAGGGGACCACCAGGAAGTGCTCGTCCTCCATGGCCGCGAGCAGCCAGTCGGCAAGCTCCAGGGGGTCCATACCGGTGGAGTTGAATTTGGCCACGGCGTTCTGGGTCTGTTCCGTCACGTTGTAGCCGGTGTGACCGTACTTCTCCGGCCGACCCTTCAGGGCCGACTGATAGATGTTGGTCCTGACGTTGGCGGGGCAGACGACGGACACGCCGATGCCGTAGGGCTTCAGGGCGATCATGTAGCTCTCCATCAGGTTCAGTACGGCGGCCTTTGCCGCGGCGTAAGGGGCGGTGATCGGCCCGGCGCCAAAGGCGCCCCAGGAGGAAACAGCGGCGATATAGCCGCCCTTGCCCCGCCGGATCATCCGGGGCACAAAGGTCACAAGGCCGTTGACAACACCGCCGAGACACACCCCCATGACCCAGTCGAAGTCATCGTAGGTGGTGGCCTCCGCGGGGCCGAACACGTTGACGCCCGCCGTGAGGAAGAGGATGTCGGGGGCCTGTCCGAACAGACGCTCCGTCTCGTCAGCGGCGGCGGCAAAGGCGTCACGGTCGGTGACGTCCAGCCGGAGAGCGTGGACAGGGGCGTTCTGCTCCCGGAAATACCCCATGGCCTCATCCAGATGCTCCTGGCTGAAATCCGCGATGACCACCCTGCAGCCCCGCTCCACCAGACGGCGCGCCTGGGCAAAGCCGATGCCGGAGCCACCGCCGGTGATAAAGGCCAGTTTACCGGAAAAATCTTTCATGTTCCATTTCTCCCTTCCGTTTGTTTTTCTGGCCCCAGTATAGCACAACGCGGAACGGTTTACCAGAGGTTACATCCATTCCGGGGAGCGGTTTTGTGTGTCACGGTTGACGCAATGTGATATACTGAAGAAAACGAATGCAGGCAGGTGAGTTGTGTGGCGTTTGCCCATCTTCATGTACATACAGAATACAGTCTGCTCGACGGCGCGTGCCGGATCAAAAAGCTCATTCCCAGAGTAAAGGAATTGGGCCAGACCGCCGTAGCCATCACGGACCACGGCGCCATGTACGGCGTCATCAACTTTTACAAGGAGGCCAAGGCGGCCGGGATCAAGCCGATCATCGGCTGTGAGGTCTACGTGGCCGCCCGTTCACGCTTTGACCGGGACCGGGAGCTGGACGGTCAGCGGTACCACCTGGTGTTGCTGTGCAAAAACGAGACAGGTTACAAAAATCTGTGCTATATGGTCAGCTGCGCCTATACCCAGGGCTTTTACGGAAAGCCCCGGGTGGATATGTAGCTTCTGCGGGCGCATCACGAGGGCATTATCGCCCTGTCCGCCTGCCTGGCGGGAGAGGTGCCCCGGCTGATCGCCGAGGGGGATCTGGAGCAGGCCAAGGCCAAGGCTCTTGAGTTCCGGGAGATCTTCGGCGAGGGCAACTACTATCTGGAGCTGCAGGATCACGGGATCGAGCAGCAGCGCGTTGTCAACGAGGGCCTCATCCGGATCCACGAGCAGACCGGGATTCCGCTGGTGGCCACCAACGACGCCCATTACATCACCCAGGACGACGCCTACGCCCAGGGGGTGCTCATGTGCATCCAGACGGGAAAGACCGTGGACGATCCCACCCGGATGCGCTTTGAGACGGAGGAGTTTTACATCAAGTCCGAAGAGCAGATGCGCAGCCTGTTTCCCCAGTGGCAGGAGGCCATTGACAACACCCAGGTCATTGCCGACGCGTGCAATGTGGAATTTGAGTTCGGCCATTATCATCTGCCGGCATTCCAGCTTCCCGAGGGAGTCAACAGCGCGGATTACCTGCGGCAGCTCTGTCAGGCGGGCTTTGCCAGGATCTACGGGGAGAACCCGGAGGTTCAGAAACAGCTGGATTACGAGCTGGATATGATCGAGTGCATGGGCTTTACGGATTACTTCCTTATCGTTCAGGATTTCGTCAACTACGCCAAAAGCCAGGACATTCCCGTGGGACCGGGGCGCGGCTCCGCCGCCGGCAGTGTGGTGTCCTACTGCCTGGGCATCACTGAGGTGGATCCCATCCAGTACAGCCTGTATTTCGAGCGCTTTCTCAATCCGGAGCGTGTGAGCATGCCGGATATCGACATGGACTTCTGCGAGCGGCGCAGGGGCGAGGTCATCGACTACGTCAAGCGCAAGTACGGGGAGGACCGGGTGGCCCAGATCGTCACCTTCAACACCCTCAAGGCGAAAAACGCCGTGCGCAGCGTGGCCAAGGCCATGGGACTGACCTTTGCCGAGGAAAACGAGCTGGTGCGGGACATTCCCAACGCCCTGAACATCAAGCTGGCCCAGGCCCTGGAGAGCTCCAAAAACCTCCGGGAGAAGTATGAAAACGATCCACGGGTCCGCCGGATCATCGACACGGCCATGGCTCTGGAGGATATGCCCAAGGACTCCGGCACCCACGCCGCCGGCGTGGTCATTACCAAGGACCCCGTATACACCTATGTGCCCCTGACCCTGTCCAAAAAGGACGACTCCATCGCCACCCAGTACGTCATGACCACCCTGGAGGAGCTGGGCCTTCTGAAGATGGACTTTCTCGGCCTGCGGAACCTGACGGTCATTGACGACGCTGTCAAGGACATCCGGAAACAGGTGCCGGATTTTGACATTCACACCATCCCCATGGACGACAGGGAGACCTACGAGATGTTGGCCCAGGGGAAAACTTCCGGTGTGTTCCAGCTGGAATCCACCGGTATGACCAGCGTCTGCACCGGCATCGGGGCCAAGAGCATCGAGGACATCACCGCCATCATCGCCCTGTACCGGCCGGGTCCCATGGACTCCATTCCCATGTTCATTGACAACAGCAAACACCCGGAGAAGATCCGCTACAAGCACCCCATGCTGGAGCCGATCCTGAACGTGACCTACGGATGCATCGTCTATCAGGAGCAGGTCATCGAGATCTTCCGTCGGATGGGCGGCTTCTCCCTGGGACAGGCGGATATGATCCGCCGGGCCATGTCCAAGAAAAAACAGGCGGAGATCCAGAAGGAGCGGACGACCTTCATCCACGGCGACCCCCAGCGGGGCATCTGCGGCGCCGTAGCCAACGGGATCCCCGAGAGCGTTGCGGCCAGCGTCTACGACGAGATCCTGGACTTTGCCAACTACGCCTTCAATAAGGCTCACGCGGTCTGCTACGCCGTGGTGTGCTATCAGACGGCCTATCTCAAGTGCCACTATCCCCGGCAGTATATGGCGAGCTTGATGTCCAGCGTGCTGGATTATCCGGAAAAGGTGGCCGAGTACACGGCGGAGTGCCGGAGTATGGGCATTGAGCTGCTGCCGCCGGATATCAACGAGTCCAACGATCTGTTCACCGTATCGGGCGATCACATCCGCTACGGTCTGGTGGCGGTCAAGAACATCGGCCGGGGCTTCATTCAGGCCCTTATGGCGGAGCGGGCAGAAAACGGGAAGTTTACGGACTTTGAGGAGTTCTGCCGCCGGATGTACAACACGGACCTCAACCGCAGGGCTCTGGAGAGCCTGATCAAATGCGGCGGTTTTGACAGCTTCGGACTCAAGCGCAGACAGCTTATGCAGGTCTGCCAGCTGGTACTGGACGCGGTCAACGACAGCATGCGCAAAAACGTGGAGGGCCAGATGGACATGTTCGGTCTGGAGAGCAGCGCGCCGGATACGCCCCGGATCCAGTACCCCGACGTGGAGGAGTACGCCCCCTATGACCTGATGGCCATGGAGCACGAGGTGACGGGTCTGTACCTGTCCGGCCATCCCATGGACGCCTACCGGGCAAAGGCCAGACAGGTGGGCGCCGTCTCCCTGGGGATGATCCTGGCCGATTATGAGGATGGCGAAGACAGGGGCGCGCAGTTCCGGGACGGACAGCGTGTTACCGTGGCCGGCGTGATCTCCGCAGCCAAGACCAAGACTACCAAAAACAACAGCCTCATGGCGTATATTACCCTGGATGACGGTACGGGCAGTCTGGAGGCCGTGGCCTTTCAGCGGGTGCTGGACACCGGCGGGGCCTACGTCCGGGAAAATATGGCCGTGCTCCTTACGGGACGGATCTCCGCCCGGGACGATAAGGAGCCCCAGATCACCGTGGATACCATCCGGCCCCTTTCCGATCTGGATCTGGCGCCGGACGCGCCGGAAACGGAAGAAAATGTAAAAGGGAAAAAATTGTATGTCAGATTGCACAATGAGGGAGATCCCGCCTACGCACGGATCCGGAAAATTCTGGTCATGTTCCCGGGGCAGGAGCAAATGGTGCTCTATTTTTCGGATACCCGGAAAAAACTGGGCGCCCGGTGCGTGATTCACCCGGCTCTGCTGGCAGAACTGCGTGAGATGCTGGGGGAGGACAGTGTAGTCGTCAAATAAAAGCGGTTTGCAGCGGGAAGGGCGGCACCCGTGCCGTCCTTCCGTTTTTTTTCTTTGTGTGCCATACAATTTTCATCTTGTATGCCATATACATTTCGTGTATAATAAAATTATAAAGTGAAGAAGAATGTGAACCAAATGAATGGCGTTTAAGCCAACAGAGAGGTATTGATGTGGCAGATAAAGATTTAAATCGATTTGAGATGAGCTGGGTCCCCAAGATCAACAAGGCAAAACGGCCGATCTATCTGGAGCTGGCTACGACGCTGGAGCGTGACATCAAAAACGGCGTGATCCGGCCGGGTACGAAGCTGCCGCCCCAGCGGGAGCTGGCGGATTATCTGGGGATCAACTTATCCACCGTATCCAAGGCCGTCCAGGTCTGCATGCGAAAAGGACTCATCAGCGCCAGCGTGGGCAGCGGGACCTATGTGTCCTATGACGCCCTGGTGGAAAACGGAATGCCCCGCAGAAGCAGGAGCATCATCGATATGGGGGCCTCCCAGCCGGAGTCCGGCGGCTTTGATGAGATCGCCATGGCCATTAAGACCATGACCAGTGAGCCAAACTTTGATGAATGGCTTGGATATGCCGACATAGACGGCATCCCCTGGCACCGGGAAGCCGCGGCCAGGCTGATCGCCCGGACGGGCTTTATCCCCAATCCGGAGAATATCCTCTTTTCTGCCGGAAGCCAGAACGGTCTGGCGGCCATTTTGTGCGCGCTGTTTCAGCGGGGAGACCGGATCATCACCGATCCCTTTACCTATTACGGCCTGATCGCGGCGGCAAAGCTGTTCGGACTGGAGCTGATTCCCGTTACGGGAAGAGATGGCATTATGGACGAGCAGAGTATTAACAAAGTCTGTGCGGAGATGAAGATCAAGGGCCTTTACGTCATGCCCGGCAACCAGATGCCCGATGTGGAGCTGCTGCCGGATGAGCGGAAGGCGGAGATCGCGGCGGCGGCAAAGAAGAACGGCTTGATCGTCATTGAGGACTCCGTCAATCTGCTGCACTACGCGCAGCCCAAGGCCAGTGTCGCCCAGTACCTGCCGGAGCAGACGGTGTTTCTTGCCAGTATTTCCAAGACCTTTGCCCCGGGACTGCGTTTTGCGGCGCTGGTGTGCCCGGATGCGTATTTGGAGGCAGTGGAAACGGCCTTGCGTGTTCTCAACCGCAACATCTCTCCGTTCCTGGAGGAGCTTGCCTGCCGTCTGATCGTGTCGGACCGGGCCCAGAGTATCATCAGCCAGCACGACAAGAGCATGGTTGCCCGGAACCGGAGTGTGGACGAGATTTTAGGCAAGTACCTCATCGACGGCGGGCCCCAGAGTCTTCACCGGTGGATCCGGATGCCGACGGGCGTGAACGAGATGGATTTTGAGAAAAAAGCCGCCATCCTCGGCGTCATCGTCATGGCCTCGGGACACCTTGCGGTAGGGGACACCAAGCCCTATAACGCCGTGCGGATCACGCCCAGCGCGCCGGCCACCGTGTGGAAGCTGAAGGAGGGGCTGAAGATCCTCCGGCAGCTTCTGGACAGCCTCAGCGGTAT
>ONVR01000327.1 GCA_900321335.1 uncultured Eubacteriales bacterium
ATGCGCAGCCACGGGCTGGTGGAGTACATCATCGAAAACAACATGGTCAAATGGCACACGCTGTGAGCAAAAAAGACCGGGAAGCATACGCTTCCCGGTCTTTTTTCTGTCTGTCAGCCCTCCAGCGGGAAGGTCACGGACCAGTTGCCTTTGGTGTTCAGGGCATTGGTGTAATAATCGCCGTACAGGGCGCAGTCAGCCAGGTCCATATCCTGGGTGTCAAAGACAAATTCCTGATAATCGGCGCCCTGCCCGGAGAGATTGATGCCGCTGTCCGCTCCGGACAAGCCATGATACCGGAAGGCAACGCTGGAGCGGCTTTCCAGCACGGTGCCGTCATCGAGCTTCAAATAGAAGTAGCCATGGGGGTCCAGTTCCCGGTGTTTGTCCAGCCGCATCTGCACGTGGAGCCTGCCGTTGATGACCGCGGCTCCCGTGAGCGTAAGATTCTCCGCAAGGGGGCAGAGTGTCTCCCCGGGAAACAGGATCTGCGCCTCTACCGGCTCCTGGTCGATATAACTGCCTCCCAAAATATCAAAATCCTTCATAAAATCCATGGTTATAACGGTGCCGTCGTCCTCCTGGACAGACTTTACGATGCTCACCGTGCTGTCGGGGGTTTCCTCCAAAGGCACGGTGACGTATTTGTCCGTCACCACATACGGGAGAGTCCCCTCCGGGCCGCTCTCGTCGGCATACACCGGCAGGCTGGACAGATCCAGATCCACCGGCTGATTTTCCAGCTTTTCGCCCCCGCTGAGAAACTCCCGTACGGAAAAGGTGACCTTTCCTCCCGGTACGAGTTCGCCTCCGTTCATGGTCTGAACCGTGATCAGAAAGGTACAAGTTCCCGTTTCTCCGTCATAGGACAGACGCTCACAGCGGCCCACGCTGTCCCTGGGCGTGCGGATCTCATAGCTGTCGAACAGATCCGTGGTCCCGTCGATCCGGTCCTCCTCCAGGTCCGTCATGGCCACGTACACCGCGGCAGTGTCCCCCTGTACGTCGGCGGAAACGACCTCCATGCGGATCCCGTTGCTCTCACTGGAGAGCTTAACGGGCCGGAGCTTCTGGGCCAGCTCCGGAGACACCTGGTACAGCGCGTCATTGACCGTCTCGTTGTTGGCGGCCAGCACCGGCGTCATGCCGGCCAGCAGGGCAATCACAGCCGCCATGGCGATCAGTGGGCGCAACGCCCGGACCGGTCCGCGTCTTGTTCTCCTCCGGGCAATCTCCTCCGCGGCTCGGGCTGTCTCCTCTACCAGTTCCGCCGACGGGCGGACCCGGTTCATGGCTCGAATATAGTCATTCACAGGCAAATTCTCCTTCCATAAGCTCTTTGAGCTTTTGTCTGCCCCGGGCCAGGCGTGTCCGGACCGCGCCCTCCCGAAGGCCCATCATCCGGGCAATCTCCCCACAGGAGTATCCCTCATAATAGTACAGGTGAATCACCCACCGGTATTTGGGCGGCAGACGCTCCAGCATTTCCTTCAGGCCCGTTTCTTCCTGCGGCTCGTCGGGGATGTCCTCCGTCAGCGGCGCCCGCCGCCGGGCCCACAGGCTCCCGGTCACGTCCCGGGCGCAGTTGACGGTCACCCGGAGCAGCCACGCTTTGCGGTGCTCCTCATTTTTAAAGACAGGACGCGCTTTTACGTATCGGAGAAAGACCTCCTGAAACACGTCGTCGGCGTCCATCCGGGAGCCCGTCTGGGCATAGGCAGTCCGGTAAACGGTGTCTGCGTAGCGTGCGATCACCGCCTCCGCTTCAGCGGCCGTGCACTGCCGGCTGTCGCGCATGGGTCCATCACCTCCCTTTCACATGAAATACGGTTTTCCGGGGCAAATTGTTACAAGGGAATGAAAATATTTTTTCGTTCCCACCGAATCATTAACATAATTATTTAATAAAAGCGCCTGTATTCCTTGTATACAGGCGCTTATTTATGTTTACATAATTTTTACAAGAACAGGGTTGCCGTCAGCGCAGCCCCTGAGATCAGCAGCCAGCTCCGGAAGGTGCGTCTGCCCGTCCAGAGGTGGATCCCGGCACACAGGCACCCCACCGTCAGGCAGAACACCAGCCAGGAGCTCTGGATCCGCAGGGGCGTGATGCCGAAGATGGAGATGTAAAGTCCCAGCTTGGACATGGCCGTTATGGCAAACAGCGCACTCAGGGCGAGCAACACGGTACACAGAATTTTGATCCCACGGCTCTCCAGACTGCAAGTTTTTTCTGCCAGCAGAAGCAGCAGGAAGTTCAGTCCCATGACCCGGCACACCTCAAAAAATCCCTGTCGGGCGTACCCGGCCACGGTGAAATTCTCCGGCAGGCGGTGGAAGAAGGCGCCGAACAGATAGCTGGCCTGGAGCCCCAGGAACACCAGGTACATGGCGCACAAAACGGCGATCACCGTCATCCAGGCGCCGGCGGGTACCTTGCGGGCCTTGGCCAGGGAGCGGCTGTAGCCCTCCCCTTTTCCGGTCTCGATCTCAGGCTGCTCCCGATGGGTGCCGCAGACCAGACCAAACAGATAGGAACCCACGGGAATGCTGAACGCAAGACGCACCAGAAAGATCCCAAGACTTTCCGTATCCCACTCGATCCGCAGGCCCCTGACCAGACTGCTGAAGTTGGCGTCCGCCGCCGCCAGGAGCCGTCCTGCCAGTACCAGCAGCAGGATGCCCACAGCCACAGCCCCCAGAGAAAAGAGCACAGGCTGGATCGAGGCGCCTTTTCTGCGGCGCAGGGGCGCCGAGACCACGTTCCAGGCCGACCGGGCCCGCAGGAAAAAGTGCCGGAAGGGGTACAGGATCACCGTGTGGAACACATCTACAGGGAAGAAAATGCTGCTTCGCCCCGACGCCAGAAGGTCCGCACGGGCCGTGACGTAGTACATGGCAAACCCATGCAGAAGCAGGAAGGTCAGATCCTCCCAGACCCTGTTCTGTGAAAACAGGATCGCCCCCAGGGCCGCCGCTGTAAACACGAGCCAGCAGACGCTCTCCACAGAGCGTTTTCGGTCCCGATGGACCCAGGCCGCCGCTCCGCAGAACGCCAGGGTGAACAGCCCCAGCAGGAGTTTTCCCCACAACTCATTTCCCCAGGAACTGGTAAAGATGTAAACGTACAGATACGCCAGCAGATAGCTGACAAACGCCCCTACCCGTTCTGTCCGCGTGGGAACGAAGGTCGGCTTGTCCTCAGGCGTCTCCGCGGCGGTCATCTGCCATGGTGTCTGCTCCCACATGCTGTTTTCATTCGATTCCATTTTCAGCCCTCCTCACGGGTGTCGCAGGCCTCCGGCGCGTATTCCAGAATGTCCCCGGGCTGACAGTTCAGCACGGTGCAAATGGCCTCCAGGGTGGAGAAGCGCACAGCCTTTGCCTTGTTGTTCTTCAGAATGGATAGATTGGCCGGGGTGATGCCCACCCGCTCGGCAAGCTCCCCTGCTGAGATCTTCCGCCGGGCCATCATGACGTCAAGATTTACGATGATCATAGCCGCACCGCCGCCTTCAGACCGTATAGTCCAGTTCGTTTTTCATGTCGATCGCCTGCCGGAAGATGTTTTTCACGATCCGCACGATCAGCCCCATAAACCCGGCCGCCCCGGCGATGACCAGCATCGGCAGGCAATACCAGACAGCCGCGACCCCGCAAATGACCGCCACTGCCATGCAGCACCAGCTGGTCGCCCGGAGATACCCCACGTTGCTCTCGGTAAACACCTTGC
>ONVR01000014.1 GCA_900321335.1 uncultured Eubacteriales bacterium
CACAAGCAAAGTTGTTGCTATGACAGACAGAAATGAAACCCAGATAATATTCCCCACCGTTTTGGCTGCACTTTCATCATGCTTAGCCCCCACATGCTGTCCAAGCAGGATCGTACCGCCCATGGCAAGACCAATGAAAAAATAGGTAATGATCGCATTGATGAACGTTCCCTGATAGGCCCCGGCCAGTGCCCCTGCGGAAGCATAGTTTCCGATAAAGTACACGTCTACTGTAGAATATGCCATCTGAAGCAGCCCAGACAGCAGAAAAGGGATAGCGAAGCGAATCAAAACGCGGAATGGCTTTCCTTCTGTCAAAGATTGATAATTATTCTTTCTCATACGTTTTGCTTCCTCTCTGTAATTCTACATCCGCAAACTGTTTTTCTTGATCCGTACTGCTGCATTGTCTGTTGTCGGCATTTTATCGGCATTATATTTGTCGTAAATAATTTTTCTCTTATTTTTTCTCGTTTACAGTATTAACCATAACATTTTTTTGTGATATAATCGATTTCAAAGTTACTTTTTTACGCATTCATTGGCGCAAAAATGTTTCCTATTCGGCAAAAACGCTTAAATTGTCGGGAATCTTTATTCGGGAGGTTTCTCTATGTCCTTTATAGATTATGAAGAAATGGCCAGAATTACCGACAAGCGAATTGTAAAAAGCCGACGAAGCATTTTTGAAGCCCTGGTAAACCTGCTGCATGACAAAAGTCTCTCCCAAATCACCGTTACAGAGCTGTGTGATCATGCCGTAATCAATCGTAAAACCTTTTACTCTCAGTATGATTCTGTCAATGCTGCATTCTATGACCTTCAAAAAAACATTATTCTGGCCTTTATCGGCCACATGGAAAGCAACAATATCATCGGATTCCGGACTTTCAATGCCCAGGAATTCATTTTAGAAACTGACCGAATCGTTGAATCTCATGTTGATTCCTTTAATTCACTTTTCCCTTATTTGAGATCAGGTGATTTCTATCAGATTCTTGGCGAGGAACTTGGTAAAACCGCTTCTCGATACTGCAACAGGTACGGCGGAGACAAAGATAAATCGATCTATCTGCCAGCTATGGTCTTTTCAGTAACAGGACTGCTTACAAGTTATTTTGATTGGATTCATCTCGGAAGAGTTGTACCTCTTGAAAATGTTGTTAAGATGGCCGAGCATGTTATCAATCAGCCGCTGATTGACCTGCTAACCAAGCACTGAGCACTCTTCCTTCTCCCGCTCGGTTTTAACTTTGTTGCGATTACCGTTTGCTGAAACGGGGCCGCTCCCGCTTCCTGCGTATGGACGCTCGTTTGCATTGCAAATCTCTGCGTAGTATACAAGATTTCTTAATTTCATCATAATATGAGGTGTTTTATGCATAAAGTAATCCTTTCTGAAAAAGCCCGAAAAACCATTATTGCAATCGTCGCTTTGGTTCTGTGCACCATTGTCTTCATTGCAAGAGTTACCTATATAATAACGCCACACCCCTGGATTTCCGCCGGCTGTGATGCTTTATTTGGCATTGGGCTTCTCTATATTGTATGGGGAATCATTTTATATGCCACCTTCAAAGGCGGTTTTGACGGGTTGTTCTATATAGCGCAGAACATTGCCAACATATTCAAGAAGGGTGAAAAGATCTCTTTTGTCACATATGGAGATTTCATTGATTCCCGCGAAAGAGTTCCCAACAGTTACAAAACATTTCTCAGCTATGGCGGGATTATGCTGGCAGGAGCTGCAGTTTTCCTCATCCTTTACTTTATCTTTTGCAGTCCTTTATAAGGATCTGATATAGCGATTCCGTTGATGCAAGCCGTTGCTCACATTCGGAATTGTCTGTTTTCTCAACCAAATCCCATAAAAACAAGTGGACGGAATCCGGAGCTGTGCACATAGCTCCGGATCCCGTCTTTTTTTACTAACTATGGAATTGTCTTTAGGCGCCGCGCCAGCCAAATGACGTTCTTCAAGCGTTATCGCCCCGGGAGGTCAGCTCTTTTATTTCTCCTCCGGATGTGCTTCCCAGTACCGATCCGCAACCGCTTCCACGTCATCTATGATGTATCGGACGCAGGCCGGCACACCCTCATAATGGCGGTGAAGGGCTATACATTTGACGCAGTTGCCATGATACCAGCAGTCCGTATTCTTACATCGGCAGGCCCGGTTTTTTGGGTTCTTCGCAATCTTATCCCACCGGTCCATGACCTGATAGATATCAAGCGTTCCTTCCTTTATGGAGCGTCCAAGGCGCTCACGGGATTCCAGTTTATTATGAGGATCCACCATGCCGGTATCCTCGTTGCCGTCATTCTGCATTTTGAAGTGGGTGTTCAGAATACAGGTTTCCGGTATGCCATCGTCGATCTTTTCTTCTACGAAGCGCAGGCAATCCGGCAGAGCGTCATAATACCGGTGAAGGGTAACGCACTGCAGGCAATTGTGGTTGTTCCGACATCCGGTCCGGGGACATGTACAATAGAGTTCCTTCGGATCACTGACGACGGCATCCCATTGTTTCTTGAGTGCTAAACGCTGTTCCTCTGTCATATCCTTCCACTCGGTTCCCGTGGGATTGAGCCTTTTCAGATGATTCTCATTCGTCTTACCCATGTTTCCCTCTCCTATGCCACGGCATCAGAGGCGCAGATCCTCCAACACCGTCAGATACTTCAGGTGCAGCAGATCCCGAATCAAGGCCCCCGCACGGGTATCGAGCTTCTTATTGTATCTTCTTGCGTAAAAATTGTACTCGTTTACGGTTTCCAGAAACTCGTCATACGCTCCATTCATCTGCTTTTGCCATTGGAGCAGGCCGGGATGCTCCGGATTGCGCGCAACGATGGCCTTGAGTGCCTTATAGGCATCGTTCACCACTTCCGGTTTCTGCTCGGCCTTTCTGTTCTTGATGCCATTGTACCGCTCCACGCTGCTTTCCAGATTCGGCATATTGCCGCCATATTCCACACCGACAAGTTCCTTCACAAGCAGTGCCTTATCCAGCCAGTCGGAGACCGGTTCGTCCAGATGACTTACGTAGTGCAAAACTGCTATGAATTTCCGCCGATCCAGCATCTGATAATGGATGAATATAGCAAGTGCAAGGAGAACGACGATTAAAATGATACCCGCCAATGGTCTGCTCATGATGATCCCCCTCTGTTCTCTCTCCGGAATACGGCACAGCCGTTTCCTGTATTATAGCAGACGAACCGCGCGAAGAAAACAGCAATCACAGGTTTCCCATATACGCCATCCGAGACAGCCTATACAGTTCCTCGCTGAAGGCGGGTGTCATCTCCCGGGCTGCCGTTTTGTTGATAAAGCACGGCTTGTGGGGATCCGCGCAGAATTTCTGGACAAACGCCTCCGCCTCCCGGCGCTGCTGGTCCTCATCGGCCTCCTCGGATTTGCTCATGCGGGGCATCACTCCCACCAGGATCCGGTCGCCGAACTCGTCGTATATACGGTAGGTATCGTTCATGGGCTGTGGATTCCACCGGTCCCAGCCGGCCTTTATCATATTGGGCACCTGCTTATAGTTGTTGCCGCAGGAGTGCAGTTCGCAGGTCTTGCCCCGGCTGTGCAGATAATCCGTGACCCGCTTCATATAGGGCACGATCATCTCCTCTACGATGGCGGGGCTGAAAAACGTTTCCTTCTGGCCGCCCCAGTCGTCGTGGATGCAGAAACCGTCTATCTCAGGCATCACGTCCAAAGCGTTTCTGAAGATGTGAATATACAGATCAGAGAGCTTGTCGAAGAGTTCCTTTACCGCATCCTGCTGATCCTCGTCCACCAATGCCATGATGGCTCCTTCAAAGTCCATAAAGGAGATCAGCCGCTCATACCAGCCGGTCAAAAACCACATGCATACATAGGCATCCGTCTGCAGGAATTCCCGGTTTGCCGCGGCGGTCTCCTCCCAGGCCCAGGAATCCGGATCCGGCCAGACCAGCTTGTCGTACCACTCGCCGGCATCCTCCAGGAAGGGCTTGCCGGGACGAACCATTGACCCGCCGGCCACGGGGACATACTCCCACTCAATGCCGAACATGTCCTTGCCGCCGCCCTGCAGCGGATCAAAGGCTCTGGCCTCGATCACCAGCGACCGGGCCACATTGTCCGGCACACAGGCGGGAGAAAACAGTGCCTCCTCCGAACCCGTGATCTGCCAAATGGGGTTTCTGCGGAACATTCCCCGTACCCCCTCTTTGGGACTGACGGGATAGTGGTACCGGGACGCCTGCTTGAACGGGCCTGTCTTCCCGGAAACGGGGATCAGCTCTTCTCCCTGGAACATGATGCCTGCCATAGTGTGCTCCTTCCTGCTTCGTTACGCTTTTCAGAATTGTTGCCTCATGGGGCTGATGCTATTTTACGGACCATTTGCCCGAAGGCTCCAGGATCAGGGAGTTATAGTACTCCGCTGCCTCTGTGGCGGTTTTCGGATCCGTGCTGGTGTCTCTTTTCTTCATGCACTTGCCGCAGAAGGTGCACTGCTTTCCCTCCTCCAGCACACAGGGGCGATGTCCGGCAGAGCCGGCATACTCGATCTCATAAGTCTCGTCCCCATTGAAGCGCAGCTGACCGAAGCCGAATTTGCCATGAGTCCCCAGCACCTGCAGATAAACGGGTTTTGTCACCCGCAGGTACTGCAGTGGGCAGTGCCAGGTAAACGGCGGGATTCGGACCATGGTGGGTTCGCTGATGATATGCTTTTCCAGCCGGTTGGGCTCCGGCCCGATCCAGAATTCCATCTCCGCGTCAAAAGACCCCCACGGATCCCGCATGTCGTATCCGGTAAAGCACAGATACTCCTCCTCCGGATGGAAGTTGGGGTATTTGTCGATAAACGTCTCCTTCATATAGCTGCGGTAGCAGGTATAGATATCCGAATCCGGCATACAGTCATGGCCGCGGAAATATGCCTGATAAGGCGGCATGAAATCTCCCCAGTGGGTGTACTGCTTTTCAAACGTATGAATCAGATGGCGATAGCGACCCGTGTCTTCCTTCCAGTCTTTGAGCTGATACGGCTCTCCGAAGTCCATGCCGTAGGGAGAGATCCCCTTACATGCCACGTTATAGTAAACGGGGCCCTCGGTCCCTCTGCGCTGGCGGATCGCGTAATAGCGGGTCGTATACAGGATCGGCTGAAAAAACAGGGGTTTTCCAAGACGACGGATCTCTATGGGGCCGTGCCAGAAAAATTTTGGGACCCGGACCATGGTGGGTTCCGTGATCACGATCTTTTCCATTTCGTTGATGTTTTCCCCGATCCACAGCCAGATCTCCGCATCAAAACTCTCAAAGGCATCCCGCATATCGTAGCCTACAAAAGCCAGATACTCCTCATCTCTGTGGAAATGAGGCTCCGCGTCGATCACACCCGGTTTCCCGTAGGCTCTGTACGGCAGATTGACTCTCGCTCCCGGGATGTTTTCCTCACCCCAGAAATACTGCTGGAATTCCGGGAGCATATCGCTTCCCGTCTTTTCTTGTTTGAGTGGATAAAAACAATAATCGTACGCTCCCATATGATGCGCCCCTCCATTCGGGTTTGGTTCTTTTATGGGCAGCCCGGGTATGTTTCTACCCGGGCTGCCCTTATCATTGTTTGTCTGTCTTTGCTAAACTTTCCGCTCAAGCGGTGAAGTACCACTCACCGACCCTGTCGTGCGCATTGCCGACTTCGCGGATGCCGCCGATGTAATCCTTCGCAGCGCGGACGTTCTCCGTGTCGCAGATGGAGTACACGTAGCACTCGTCCTCGAAGATCTTCAGGTACTCGAGAGCCAGCTTCGTATATTCAGCGGAATCCATGGTAGCCAGGATCACTTCGCCCTTAGCCTTCAGGTCGTTGAACAGCTCTTCCTTCCACTCGAAGTGGCAGCGGCCGAACTTGCTGACCTGGGCGTATACAAGGTCGATGCCGAGTCCGGAGGAGCCGGCCATGTTGGTGACCCAGATCTCCCAGTCGTCGGGACCGGAGATCAGGTTACGTACGGTAGCCTGGTCATAGTTGACGACCTGGGCATTCACGCCGATCTCCTTGAGGGACTGCTCAAGAACCTGGGCGATGGAGACGAAGGCGTCGGAGCCGTTGGTCACGATACGGACCGTCTGGCCAACCAGGCCGCTCTCCTCAGCGTATTTCTTGGCAAGCTCCATGTTATAGCCGGTGGCATAGGTGTCATGCTGCTTTGCCATCTCCGGCACGTAGTCGGCACAGCCAACACCGATGACGGAAACGGCGGGGGTCGCAACGCCGCTGTATGCCACGTTGATCATGCCGACGCTGTTGCAGGCGTAGGCAACCGCCCAGCGGGCTTCCTTAGTAGCAAGAGGAGAATCCTCTTTGCCGTTCATGGTCAGGCCCACGTTGCCGGCAGCGGTCTTACGGATGAGGTTAACATCGGACATGCCGCTGAGGTAGTCGATATCAGAGCTGGGAACGGTGAGAATAAAGTCAACCTCGCCGGTCTCGAAGGCGTTGATCTTCTGAGAGGGTTCGGGGATGTTCTTGAAAACAACATTCTCAATCGCGGGTTTGCCACCCCAGTAGTCGTCTCTGGCCTTGAGGACCAACTCACTGTTGACCACGTAGTTCTCAACAACATAGGGGCCGGTGCCGATGGGGTTCTTGCCGGAGGATTCCGGATCATAGGTCTCCTTGTCGATCATGCAGATATCCGACAGAACGGGGAATTGGGTAACGTCTGCCTTTGTCAGACCGATCTTGATGGTGTAATCGTCCACCTTCTCCACCGCGTCCCAGTCAAAGCTCTGGAAGCTGAAGAAGCGGGCCGTGTTGTTCATCACGTAATCCCAGGTGAACAGAACGTCGTCGGCGTTGAAGGGGCTGCCGTTGGAGAAGGTAACACCCTGGCGGAGATGCAGGACATACTCCGTGTCGCTGATGGTTTCCACGCTCTCGCAGAGCATGTAGTCCACCTGGCCAGTGCCGTCATAGATCCACAGGGGCTCTGCGTAGGCAAACATGGCCATCAGGTAGCCGGCGCCGGAAACCACGTAGGGATCCAGAGAGCCGCAGTCGCCGTCAACGGCGATCTTTACGGTGTCGCGGGAAGAGTTCGCGGCAGGGGCTGGCTGGTCTTCCTTGCCTGTATCGGCAGGCTCGGTATCCGTGGATGCGGGGGTCTCTGCGTCCGCTTTACCGGTGTCCGCAGGGGCTGTGCTGTTGTCTGCGGTCTTCGAGCCGCCGCAGGCGGCCAGGGAGAGGACCATGATCAGGCACAGCAAAAGGGCTATCGCTTTTTTCATTTCTCTTTCCTCCTGTTTTAAAGATGATTTATCTCTCTGCATTTGCAGCAAGATACAAAATGGTTGGGCAGGATCTCTTCGATCTTCTGGGGCTCGTTGCACTTGTCCGACGCATAGGGACAGCGGGCCATAAACCGGCAGCCCGGTTTGGGGTTAATGGGAGAGGTGATCTCTCCCGTCATGGTGACCAGCTCGTTGTTGGCGTGGATATCCGGCACAGGGATGGCGGAGAGCAGGGCCTTGCTGTAGGGATGCAGCGTATTCTTGAACAGCTCATCCGAGTGGGCCTTTTCCACCACCTGCCCCAGATACATGACCAGAATATCGTCGGAGATGTATTTTACAACGGACAGGTCATGGGTCACGAACATGTAAGTGAGCTTCCGATCCTCCTGAAGGTCCAGCATCAGATTCAGAATCTGTGCCTGAATGGAAACGTCCAGGGCGGAAACGGGCTCGTCACACACAATAAAGCGGGGTCCCAGGGCCAGCGCACGGGCGATGCCGATTCGCTGCCGCCGGCCGCCGTCCAGCTCATGGGGGTATGTGCCCCAGAAGCGCTCTGCCAAGCCGACGGTCTCCATAAGCTCCCGGGTCCTGTCGATCATCTCCTGCTTTTTCATAGTGTGGCTGAGCTTCATAGGCTCCATGATGGTCTCACTGACCGATTTGCGCGGATTGAGCGAGGAGAACGGATCCTGGAAAATGATCTGCATCTCATGGCGAAGGGCGCTGAGTTCTTTTCGGGTGGGGTTGGTAATGTCCTTTCCCTTGTAAAGGATCTGGCCGTCTGTTGCATCCAGCAGATGCAGGATGGTGCGCCCCAGAGTGCTTTTGCCGCAGCCGGATTCGCCTACGACGCCCAGGGTCTTGCCCTCATCGATGGTGAAGTTCACATCATCCACGGCGTGGAGCATCCCCCGTCCCGTCTTAAAATACTTTTTCAGATTTCTGACTTCAAGCAGCGGAGCAGACATCAGGCATTCTCCTTTCCGGCAAGCACACAGCGGATCTGGTGCCCGTCCTGGGTTGTATAGATCTCGGGCTTTTTGGCCCGGCATGCCTCCGTGGCATGCTCACACCGCTCAGCGAACTTGCAGCCCTGGATCTCCAAGGTGGGGTCCGGCATCATGCCTTTGATGGGTTTGAGCCGTTTTTCCGTGGAATCCAGCTTCGGCAGAGAGCCGAACAGGCCAATGGTATACGGGTGGGTCGGATGGTCGAAGATCTGCTCCAGAGTCCCGTACTCCACGATCTCACCGGCGTAGATGACGGCCACCTTCTGACAGATGCTGGCCACAACGCCCAGATCATGGGTGATCATCAGCACCGCCGTGTTCAGCTTTTCCTTCAGCTCTTTCATCATCTTGAGCACCTGGGCCTGGATGGTGACGTCGAGGGCTGTGGTTGGTTCGTCTGCCAGCAGCAGTTTCGGGTTGCAGGCCAGTGCCATGGCGATGACCACACGCTGCTTCATGCCGCCGGAGAACTGATGGGGATACTCGAAATACCGCTCTCTGGGGATACCAACCAGCTCCAGCATCTGCATGGCCCGCTCAATGGCATCGGCATGCGTGATCTTGTTATGCAGGCCGATGGCCTCTTCGATCTGATCGCCTACCCGCTCAATGGGGTTCAGGGCCGTCATGGGATCCTGGAAGATCATGGCGATCTGGTTGCCCCGAAGATCCCGCATTTCCTTTTCCGGATACTTCAGGATATCCTCCCCGTCGAAGAGGATCTCGCCGCTTGTGATATGGCCCTGGGGCTTGGCGATGATGCCGAGGATGGCCCGGGCAATGGTGGTCTTTCCGGCGCCCGTTTCTCCAACCAATCCCAGGGTCTCCCCTTCCCGGATGGTCAGGTTGACGCCATTGACGGCATGGACGATCGCATCGTCGGAATGAAATTCCACGTACAGGTCTTTGATCTCAACAATCGGTTTATTCTCCATGATGTCAACCTCCTCAGTTTCTCAGCCGGGGGTCCATGGCATCACGCAGTCCGTCACCGAGCAGGTTGAACGCCAGAACGGTGAGCATTACGCAGATACCGGGATACAGGACCAGTTCCATGTGATCCCGCATCACGTTTCTGCCCTCGGAGAGCATGGCGCCCCACTCGGCGATGGGCGGCTGTGCGCCCAGGCCGATAAAGCTCAGGGTCGCGCCGGAGATGATGGAGTTGCCGATATTCATGGTCGTCGATACAATGGTAGGGGCAATGGCGTTGGGGAGCACGTGATTGACGATAATATGCGGTGCCTTGCCGTCAATGGCTCTTGCCGCCTCCACGAACTCCTTGCCACGGACCGTCAGAATATTGGCCCGGATCAATCGCGCCGCTGATGGGGTCGTGGAGACCGCAATGGCAATGATGGCGTTCCGGGTACTCGGTCCCAGGATTGCCGCGATAACCACACACATGAGCATCATGGGAACGCAGGAGAACATATCCATGATCCGCATGATGACATTATCCACTTTGCCGCCAAAGTAACCGGCGATGGAGCCGATGATCAGTCCGGCCAGGGTGCCGAAGGCTACGCAGCCGAGGCCCATTTCCATGGACTTCCGGGTACCCCAGATCAGGCGGCTGAAGGTATCGCGGCCGAATTTATCCGTGCCGAGCAGATGCTCCCGGGAGGGCTTGGCGTAGGCGTTGACCAGATCCTGGGCGTCATAGGAATAGGGCGCAATCAGGGGGCCGAATATGGCGACCAGCAGAACGATAATGACAATAACCAGGCCGACCAGAGCAAATTTGTTCTTTTTCAGCTGATGCCAGGTATCTCCCAGCCTGCTTCTGTGTTTTTTCTGATTCATACGTCACACCACCTTACGCCTTCTCCCCTTCGGGGGTCTTTTTCTTCTTGCTGTGGGCGCTGAACTGAGACTTGATCCGCGGGTCCACAAAGGCAAAGACCAGATCCACCAACACTAGAATGAAGCTGAACATCACGGTAAAAAACAGCACGCTTCCCTGTACCACAGGGTAATCTCTGGAGGTCAGAGCGCTGATGGTATAGTTGCCCAGACCGGGGATGGCAAAGATATTCTCCGCGATGACTGATCCGCCCAGGGAGGCGCCGAACATAGAGCCCACGATCACGATAACGGGAATCAGCGCGTTCTTCAGCGCGTGCTGGTAGATGACCTTCCGTTCCGTCTGACCCTTGGCCCGGGCCGTGGTCACGTAATCCTGCCGGATCTGCTCGAGCATACTCGAACGGGTCTGCCGGGCAAGGGTAGCTGCGTAGCCCAGGGCCATGGAGCAGGTGGGTAAGATCCAGCCCTTCCAGTTCTGAATGCCCAAGGCGGGCACCCAGCCCAGTTTCAGGGCAAAAATTCTTACGAGGATGAGCGCGAACCAGAAGCTGGGCATGGATACGAAGAACAAGGACAGGACGATGGAGGTGTTATCCTTCCAGCTGTACTGGTGCGTCGCCGCGTAAACTCCTGTTGGAATACCGATTAGAATTGCAAGGATCATACTGACGGATACCAGCAGAAGCGTGTAGGGGAACTTGGAAATGACGTCATCCCAGACGGCGTTTTTCGTGAAGTACGAACGCCCGATATCTCCCCGGAACACGCCCAGGATGTACTCGCCGTAACGGACGAAGACGCTCTTGTCCAGCCCCATCTCAATGCGCATGGCGGCGATATCCTCTTCTGTCGCAAAATTACCCAGAAGCTGTCTGGCGGGATCGCCCGGCGTGAGTTCCAGCAGCAGCATAACGATCAGCATAACGCCCAGAACGGTCGGGATGATCCACAGCAGACGCTTGACAAAATATCTCAGCATATTCTCTTACCTCGCTTCTCACTTCTTCTCATACGGGAAGATACCGTAAGACGGGACGGAGTCATCGTTGGCACATTTGCCGCAGTACATACAGAGCTTGTCGTGGTTGTAAACACACTTGCGGAGGCTTGCCGCCTCGAACAGGAACTCATCCTCTCCGGTGCTTGTCTTGCGGCGGATGATTTTGGACCAGTCTCCGTCCCCGTAAAACGGGAAGAAGGCCACCGGCTTGTCGATCCGCTTGAAGTTGATGGGACAGTGCCACATATTGGGGGGCACCCGGATCACCGTGGGCTCTGTAATGGTCACGGTCTCCATATGGTCAGGGTCCCAGCCCAGATCCACCTGGATCTCCGCGTCAAAATCAAAGGGATTTGCAAGATCGGACCCGCTGAACCACAGGTACTCGTCTCTAGCGTGATGTACGTGGGGCACCTCCATGTGATGAGCCGCGGTGACGACGCTGAATCCGCCGAAGAAATTCACCTCAGGCAGCTGGGTGATCCCGCGGAACTTCCCTCTGGGATTTGCGAACAGATTGCCGTAGCTGTGATACTCCACGGGATACTCGAAAAACAGCTTGTCATATTTTCCGCTGTGAGGTGCAGGCTCAGATTCTGCGATCTCCTTGGCCCATTCCAGTGCAAAGCTGATCCGTGGATGGGGGATTCCCTTTTCTTTGCACTCTTTCAGACATTTTCCGCAATTGTTGCAGTTTTTCGTCTTATCAAAGATACAGCGCTTCAGGCTGGAGCCCAGATATGGGAACTCCACCGTACCGTCGTCGTTGATTCGCCGCGTCACCTTTGACCGCTCCCCGTTCATATAGACGGAGGAGAACGCAACCGGTTTGCCTACCCGTTTATAGTTGATGGGGCCGTGCCACATCCGGGCAGGAATCCGGACGAGGGTCGGTTTGGTGATCACGTACTTTTCCATCTTATCCGGGTTTTCTCCGATCCAAAGCTCGATCTCCGCGTCGAAATCGAAGAATTTGGTCAGATCCGAACCAGAAAACATATAGATCTCTTCCACGGCATGGTGTACGTGGGGGATGTCCACCAGTGCCTCGTGCTGGACCACCGTGAATCCCATCACCATGTTGGCGTGCCACATACTGGCTGCCCCGTTGAAGTATGCCTTCGGGCTCGCATACAGATCTCCCCCCGGTCCCTCCACCTTGGGCAAGGTGTAGACAAACTCGTCATACATACTCATACGCTATTCCTTCCTTTCCGTGTCTGCGCTTCCAAAATCCGGCCGTTTCCGGATTTTTTGCCTTTAATCCTTTCCGGATTTATTGTAACAAGTCTGCCGCAACTTTTCATTTCGCCGATTACCCAAAAGATATCCTGCGCATTGTGGGCAGATACACAGTGTTTCATTTTTTGAAACCTTTTCGTTTCATTTTGCCGAAACGTTTCACCACACCGTTTCATCGCTCTGGTGTTCCAGACACGAAAAAACGCTTCGGCCGCAGCCGAAGCGTTTTTCGTCTTATGCGCTTTAATAATTCAATCACGGATTCCCGGCGATCAGCCGCAGATCCCGTACTTCTGCATATGTCTCCACAGGGTGGCCTTGCTGATGCCAAGATCTGCTGCGGTTTTTGTCCTGTTGCCGCCGTTGCGCTGCAGGGCTTCCCGTATGATTGCCGCTTTGTCCTCTGTCGGCACGCCGCTGTCCGCTTTCGTATTCTCCGGTGGCGGCAAGGTATCCCGGATCTCATTGAGGGCGTCCCGGACAAACGCCTCATTGATGCTGTGTCTTGTAGTACTGAGCACGACCTTCCTGCAGAAAGCGTCCAGCTCCTGGGCGTTTCCGGGCCAGGCATACGCCCGGATGCAGTCAAAAGCGCCCCGGGTCAGCTTGACCGGCTTGGCAAAGCGCTCGCTGTACTTCTCAACAAACAGGTTCGCCAGATCGATGATATCGTCTCCCCGCTCGCGCAGAGGCGGAATGGTAACGGTCGTCGTGCTCAGGGAGTAGTACAGATCCTCCCGGAACAGATTCTGACGAACCAGGTCCTTGAGGTTCTTGTCCGTGGAGGCGATGATCCGGATGTCCGCGGGATGGTGGTGGATGTCATTTTCCGCCACATACTGGCCCCGAATGAGAAGTCCCACGCGATACTGAAGATCCGGGGAGAGCCCCTCCACGTGACTGAGGAACAGGGTTCCTCCCTGAATGCTGGAAACGGCTTTGTTCAGGCCCGATTCCGCGCTGGCGGAGGTCTGTTCAAACAGCAGGTGAGATACCTGCTCCCTGCTCAGGGCATTGCAGTCCAGTTCCGCATACCCGTTTTTTCTCCGTCCGCTCTCGTTGTGAATGCATTTGGCGATCCCGGGAATTTCCGTACCGTCCTCTCCCACAAACAGGATCGGCGAGTCGTACTGGGCCGCGAATTTGGCAATTTTGATCGCCCGCCGGAAATTCTCAGAGGCAAACTGAAACTCGGAGAAAAACCGATTGGCGGTCAGTGAGTAATCCTGTTCCGTCGCGCCCCGTTTCGCCAGCGGTGGCAGCTTCTGCAGGACAATTACCGCTCCCGCAGGGGCTTCCCGTTTCCCAACCGGCTCAATATTGACGGCAAACCGGACGGTGCGATTCTGCACGTAATAATTGGCGACGGAATCTCCGTTATGGAGCACGTCATGGAGCAATTCCTCTTCCAGAAGCGGGAACAGATGACAGATGTGCATACCGGATACGTCTTTAAACCGGCAGTCCAGATACGCCCTTGCGCGATCGTTTAAAGCAACGATACCTCCCGCTTCATCGACGTACACCACGCCGGAAAAAGCGCCTTCCATCAGGGCCGGCAGCAGGTTTTCATCCAATAGGCGGTCTTGATCCTGTGACATGATAACACCTCTGATCTAAATCGATCCATTCTATCAATTTCGACAAACTTTCCACTTGAATTTCTACCTTTTCCCCAACTTTTCATGGGTTTGAACCATTTGGCATTCAATGCGCAGCCGTTGCTTCGTAAATTGTTTTTTTCATTATACAATTTTATACCCCCGCTTACAAGCACCCGGTCGTTTTTTCTTCTCTCGGACCGGATTACAGACATGTCGCAGGGAATAAATGGAGGGCACCGCCTGAGCAAGAGTCGTCTCCATTGCTCCGGTGGTGCCTTTTGCTGCTTATCTATGGAATTGTCTGATGGCGGGAGTCTGTCAGTACCAGTCGTGTTTTTCGCCCCGATCCAGCGCGCCTATCTGCTCCATCTCCGTCTCGGTCAGTTCAAACCCAAACAGGTCCAGGTTTTCTCTGATGTGCTCCGGATTGCCCGATCCGGGGATCACGACTATGCCGCGCTGCAGATCCCAGCGCAGGATGACCTGGGCGGCGGATACGCCGTGAGCCTCTGCGATCGCCCGGATCGTCTCATCCCCCAGGATGGGCATGGGATAGCCGCTGTTGAGCAGAACGGTTTTGCTGTCAAAATCAAACGCCCCCGCCTTCGCGCCGCCGTCAGCCTCCCCTTTCAGGGAGAACACCACGGTGGGATCGCCGCTGCCCAGCACCTCCCGGAGCCGGTCCGCCGTCATGCCCTGGACCCTGCCCAGACGGGTAAAGCGCCAGGTGTTTGTGTCATAATAAATGGTGATCTGGTTTCCCTGATACAGGATCACGTCCCCGGGCTCTGTGGTGATGCTCTCATCGTTGGTCGGAAGG
>ONVR01000087.1 GCA_900321335.1 uncultured Eubacteriales bacterium
GACCGCTTTGCCCCGGCGCTGGCCGACGTGGAGGAGCACGGTTACGGTATCGTCATGCCCGACAAGGACGCCCTGCATCTGGAGGAACCGGAGATCGTCAAGCAGGCAGGCCGCTACGGGGTCCGGCTGAAGGCCAGCGCCCCTTCCATTCACATGATCCGGGCCGATATCGAGACGGAGGTCTCCCCCGCCATCGGCGGCGAAAAATCCTCCGAAGAGGTGGTCAGCTTCCTGCTGCGGGAATTTGAAGGGGACGTGAGCAAGATCTGGAGTTCCAACCTGTTCGGCAAATCCCTCAACGACATCGCCAACGAGGGGCTCACCTCCAAGATCCGGAAAATGCCCTACGAGACCCAGCAGAAGCTCCGCCAGACCCTGCAGCGCATTCTCAACGAGGGCGGCAACGGCCTGATCTGTATCCTTCTGTAACCATAGAGAAAGCTGGGAGATGCGCTCTTGACAAAGCGCATCTCCCAGCTTTTTGTTCAGTTGAAGCTGTTCTCGCTTTTGCTGAAGAGGACCTCGATCTGGTCAGCCAGCTTCTTGTTTTCCGGCAGAGACAGTGTGGGATCCCGCTCCAGCACCTCACCGGCGGCCTGCTGGGCCAGCTTGAGGACCTCCATATTGGACATGGCCCCGGCCAGCTGCACCTGGGGCAGACCGTGCTGCCGGGAGCCGAAGAAATCGCCGGGTCCCCGGAGTTCCAGATCCTGCTCCGAGATCTTGAAGCCATCATTGGTCTGGCACATGACCTTCAACCGGGCGCGGGCCGTTTCGCCGCCTCCGCCCTCAAAGAGCACGCAGTAGGATTTGTGCTTGCCCCGGCCTACACGGCCCCGGAGCTGATGCAGCTGGGACAGACCAAAGCGGTCCGCGTTTTCCACCACCATCAACACCGCGTTGGGCACGTCTACCCCCACCTCGATCACCGTTGTGGCCACCAGAATGTCCAGCTGCCCCGCCACGAAGGCGGCCATGACCTCCTGCTTGGCCTTTGGCTTCATCTTGCCGTGGACCAGGCCGACGCGCAGATCGGGGAAGGTCTGTTCCAGCTCTTTGGCGTGCTCCTGGGCGGACTTCACGTCCCCGCCCAGGGCGTCGTTTTCCTCCACCATGGGGCAGACCACGTAGACCTGCCGCCCTTCGGATACCAGTTTGCGGATAAAGTTGTTGATCCGGGGCCGCATGGACTCCGCCACGGCAAAGGTGTCGATCGTCTGCCGCCCCGGGGGCATTTCGTCGATGATGGACACGTCCAGCTCCCCGTAGATGATCAGCGCCAGCGTCCGGGGAATGGGGGTGGCGGACATGACCAGCACGTGGGGGCTCTCCCCCTTTTCCGTCAGCGCCGCCCGCTGGGCAACGCCGAAGCGGTGCTGCTCGTCGGTGACCACCAAAGCCAGCCGGTCAAAGGCAACCGCCTCGGAGATCAGGGCGTGGGTACCCACCACCACGTCCGCCATACCCAGTGCGATCCGCTCCTTGGCCTCCCGGCGCTGTTTGGCCGTCATGCTGCCCGTGAGCAGCTCAAAGCGCAGGCCCAGAGGCTCCAGCATCTGGCCCAGAGACTGATAGTGCTGCCGGGCCAGGATCTCCGTCGGGGCCATAAAGGCCGCCTGGTAACCGCTTTTGGCCGCGACAAAGCAGCAGGCCGCAGCTACAGCTGTCTTGCCGGAACCCACGTCGCCCTGGATCAGCCGGCTCATGACCCGGCCGGAAGACATATCCCCCATGGCCTCTTCAATGGCCCGGCGCTGGGCCCCGGTCAGGTGATAAGGCAGGGCGCTGTAAAAGGCCTCCAGGCAGGCGGGGTCCAGGCGCTTGCCCGTTTTCTCCGTTACGGCCCGGCGCAGGCGGCCCATTGCCGCCGACAGAACGAACAGCTCTTCAAAGATCAGTCTTCTGCGGGCGATCTCCAGGGATCCCTCATCCTTGGGGAAATGGATGTTCTCATAGGCGAAGGCCACGTCGCAGAGCTGGTACTGCCTGCGTACACTCTCCGGCAGGGCCTCCGGCATCAGACTGCCGCATTCGTCCAGCCCCTGTCGGATAAAAGCCGTCAGACTCCGTTGGTTCAGCCCCGCCGTCAGCGGGTAGATCGGGACGATCCGGCCTGTAACGGCGCCGATACGCTCCTCGGGCTCACACTGGGGATTGGCCATGGTCTTGCGCTGGCCGCTGCCCTCGACCTTGCCGTAAAAGGCGTAGCTCTGTCCCGGCTGGAAGGCGTCCTTCCGGTAGCTCTGGTTAAAATAGGTGATCTCCAGCGCTCCCGTCTCGTCCACCGCCTTGAAGCGCACGATGTCCAGCCCCTTGCGGATGTGGGTCAGCCGGGGTGCCGCGGCGACCATCGCCACGACGCAGGCGTTCTCCCCGGGCATCAGCTCGCCGATCCGGAGAAAGACCGTCCGGTCTTCATAGGCCCGGGGAAAATAGCGCACAAGATCGGCAAGGGTATGGATCTCCAGCCGCGCCAGCAGCTTGGCTTTTGCCTCCCCCACGCCCTTGATGTAGCGCACGTCGGTATCCAGCGGTTTCACGCTCTCGTCACCTCACTTCGGATCAGGTCATTGGATAAGCGGAAAGCCGATGCGGCTGCATCGGCTTTCCGTCAATCGCTTACAGGGAATTACTCTTCGTCCTCTTCGTCGTCCTCGTCGAAGTCGAACTCCAGCTTTTCGCCGCACTTGGGGCAGATCATGTAACCTGCGTCCAGGTCCTCGTCGGCAATGGTCAGCTCGGCGCCGCAGCTGGGGCAGTCAGCCTCCAGCTCCTCCTCGTCATCGTCACCGCAGCAGCAGCAACAGTCGTCGTCATCATCGCAGCAGCAGCCGTCATCGTCAACGTCGTAGTCCTCATCATCGTAGACAAGCTCTTCCACGTCGCTCAGATCGTCGGAAATGGCGTTGACCTCATCGCACAGATCCGAGATGGTGTCGGCCATCTCCTCCAGCGCCTCCAGCATGGCGGCAATGACCTTGCCCTCCTTGGAATCCTTGTCCAGCTCCAGGCCGTCGGCCAGGCCCTTGATGTATGCAACCTTTTTGATAATTTCCATTTTCAGTCTCCTTATTCCCGCACCAATTACTTGGCACGCTCCAGATACTCGCCAACTCTCGTGTCAATGCGGACCTTGTCGCCGGGGTTAATGAACAGGGGCACCTTGACCTCCGCGCCGGTCTCCAGAGTGGCGGGCTTGGTCACGTTGGTGGCCGTGTCGCCCTTGAAGCCGGGATCGGTCTCCGTGACCTCCAGATCCACGAAGGTAGGAGGCTCAACGTTATAGGGCTTTCCCTTATAGGAATAAACCGTACAGACCATATTCTCCTTGACGAATTTGAAGTTGTCGTTCAAAACGCTCTCGTCAATGGGCTCCAGCTCGTACGTCTCGGGGTCCATGAAGTAGTACAGGTTGCCGTCGTTATAGCTGTACTCCATGCTTCTGCGCTCCACGGTTGCGCTCTCAAACTTGGCCGTGGGGTTGAAAGAGGTCTCAGTCACCGCCCCGGTAATGACGTTTTTCATCTTGGTGCGGACGAAAGCGGCGCCCTTGCCGGGCTTTACGTGCTGGAACTCGACCACCTGCATAACCTGACCGTCAAGCTCAAAGGTCACACCGTTTCTGAATTCGCCTGCTGTAATCATGTATATGATCCTCCTATCGTTATTCGTTTTCGAATAGAATTCCGTTTATTTATTCTATCTCATAATCTCGCATTTTGCAAGATTAAAATACGAATTGTCAGCCATTTCCGACCATTTTATTCCTGCACATCGCCCGGAAGGGCAATTCCATGGCATAGCGCACCGCCAGAAAGGCGTTGGACAGGCGAATTGGCTCCACGGCAATGGCGGTGATCCCCGCCCGGTTGCCCCCCAGCACGTCCGTATACGCCTGGTCCCCGCAGATAGCGGACTGCGCCGGTGTTTTTCCCAGGCGCTCCATGGTGCGCCGGATGGCTTTGACGGATGGCTTTCCGGCGCCGTTGATGAATTCCACGTCCAACAGCTCCGCAAAATGGGCCACCCGGGCCGTCTTGTGGGTATTGGAGACGATGTACAGGGTCACCCCCGCCGCCGCCATGTCCCTGCGCCACCGGAGCAGCTCCTCCGTGGCCTCAAACACGCCGTAGGCGGCAATGGTGTTGTCCAGATCCAGCATGAGCAGGGTGATGCCCCGCTCCAGCAGAAACGCCGGCGTGATCTCCGTCAGCCGGGAAAAGGCATAGTCGGGTACGGGTGAAAAACGCATAGGAAACCTCTCTCGTTCATAAAAATTATTATTCAAGGCAAAACAGATTGGGGGCAAGCCCGTGGAAGGGAAAACGAAACTGATCGTCGTGGCCGGGCCGAAGGATCTTGTCCGGGCCGGGGACGCCGGCTATCCGGTGGGACATCTGCTGTATTCCGTCAGCCGGGACGGCACACTGCTGGCCGCCGACAAAGACGCATCATCCGGGGCGGTGATGGTTCTGGATCTGTCCCGGTACGGGGGCGCCGATCCCGCCGCCGCGGCGGCGGAGGTGACCTTCGTGCTGGACAGCCGGGGTTACCGGGCGCTGCTGGCCGATCCGGGGACCGGGGCTTCAAGGCCGGTACTGAGGCTGTCCGCCCTGCTGTGTCAGACGTGCCGCCGTCTTGCGATCCCGTTTTATACTTACAGCCCGGTACAGAAGGTCTGTCCCGGGGCGGTGACCGTTCTGTCCAGCGCCCTGTCCGGGGGGACTTTGGAAGGGCATCTCGCCGCAGGGCAAAAGCGTTACGGCACCCTGGCGCTGGAAGTGGAACCCTGCCGCCATGACTTTTCCCTGCCGGACAGGAGCGGTCAGGGCCGCAGCCTGTCCCGCCAGGAGCTGGACCGTCTGCTGGAGCAGCACCGGCCACGGTGTTTTTTCTCTCCGGAGCTGTGTGTGAATTATTTTACCTACCGCAGCGGGCGTTCAGCCCATATGGTGCTCTATGACACGGCAGGGACCATTGCCCAGAAGCTGAAAGCAGCCTCGTCTGCCGGTATTGAGACGGCCTTCGTCTACTACGGGGCCGTGGAGGGCTGCATCAGCCATTTGGCAGATCTGTACCCGCCCGGGTGATTTTTTTGATCCCGCGCTCCGCTTTGACCCGGGGGAGCATGATCTCCCGGCCGCAGCCGGTACAGCGCAGTCTGAAGTCCGCGCCGATGCGCAGCACCAGCCACTGCCGGGCGCCGCAGGGGTGTTCCTTTTTCATGGTCAGAATATCGCCCACGTGAATGTCCACCGCTCAGTCCTCCCCGCCTTTGATGGCGTCCCAGTACTTTTTGGCTGCCTGCTCCGTCTTGTTCTCACCGTATTTGTAGTAGACCGCGTCACGGATAGCGTCGGGCAGGTACTGCTGGCGGACCCAGTGGTTGGGATAATCGTGGGGGTAGAGGTACCCCTGTCCGCCGGTGACGCCGGTGGTGTCGGCGTGGACGTTCTGCAGCTGCCGGGGAATATCCCCGCTTCGGCCCGCCTTCACGTCCGCAACGGCCTTTTCAATGGCCACACAGCCGGCGTTGGATTTGGGGGCCGTGGCCAGCAGGATCACCGCGTCGGCCAGCGGGATCTGGGCCTCGGGAAATCCCAGCTGCAGAGCGCTGTCCACGCAGGCCTTCACAATGGGGATCGCCTGGGGATAGGCAAGGCCCACGTCCTCCGCCGCGATGACCAGAAGCCGCCGGCAGATGATCGGCAAATCTCCCGCCTCCACCAGCCGGGCCAGATAATGGATGCCCGCGTCGGGGTCAGAGCCCCGGATGGACTTCTGCAGGGCGGAGATGATGTCATAGTGGCTGTCCCCGTCCCTGTCGTAGCGCATGGCGCTTTTCTGGGAGACGGTTTTGGCGTCCTCCATAGTGACGATCAGCTTTCCGTCCCGCTCCACCGCGGCGGTGGTCAGCAGCTCTGCGGCGTTGATGGCCTTACGCACGTCGCCGCCGCAGGCGGAGGCGATGTGCTCGCTGACGCCGGCCTCCCGGTCAATGGGCATGCCCCGCTTTTCGGCGAGAAAGGCAAAGGCCCTGTCCACCGCCTTGATCACGGCCTGGGCGGTGAGCTCCTTGAACTCAAAGACGGTGCATCGGCTCAAAATGGCGTTGTACACGTAGAAATAGGGATTCTCCGTGGTAGAGGCAATCATGGTGATCTTGCCGTTTTCCAGATACTGCAGCAGGCTCTGCTGCTGTTTTTTGTTGAAGTACTGGATCTCGTCGAGATACAGAAGTACCCCGTTGGGGGCCAGCATGGTGTCCAGATCGGAGATAATATCCTTGATGTCCGCAATGCCCGCCGTGGTGGCGTTCAGCTTGCGCAGCACCCGGCCGGAGGTGGCGGCGATGATGTTGGCCACGGTGGTTTTGCCGCAGCCGGAGGGGCCGTAAAAGATCATGTTGGGAATGGAGCCGCTGTCAATGACCCGGCGGAGAAAGCCGTTTTTCCCCAGAATATGCTCCTGCCCGTACACCTCGTCCAGGGTTTGGGGCCGGATCTCGTCGGCAAGTGGTCTGTACATCTGCGTCACTCCCTTCAGGCAGTTTTTCCGCCCTCTATTATACATGAGCGCCCGTGGCTTTTCAACCGATAATTGCGCTTGTACCCACAGCCGGATTTGTGCTATAATAAATTATCTTTCCGCAAATTTCGACGAACAGCAGGTGATACCATGGCAGCAAAAGACCGCGTAAACGAGATCGTCTCGGCGCTGGAGGCGGAATATCCGGACGCACTGTGCTCTCTGCAGTACCCGAAAGACTACGAGCTGATGATCGCCGTGCGCCTGTCAGCCCAGTGCACCGACGAGCGGGTCAACAAGGTCACCCCCGCCCTCTTTGCCGCCTACCCCACCCTGGAATCTCTGGCCGCTGCGGAGCCGGAGGACATTGAGCCTTACATCCACTCCTGCGGGTTTTTCCGGGGCAAGGCCCACGATATCGTATACGCCTGCCGGATGCTCCTGAGCGACTACGACGGAAAAGTCCCCGACTCCATGGAGGAACTGCTCAAGCTCCCGGGGGTGGGAAGGAAAACGGCCAATCTCCTGCTGGGCGATATCTACAAGACCCCCTCCAGCGTGGTGGTGGACACCCACTGCATCCGGCTGTCCAACCGGATCGGCTTCGTCCGCGACCTGAAAGATCCCCCGAAAATTGAGGCGATCCTCCGGGAGATCCTGCCGCCGGATAAATCCAACGATTTCTGCCACCGGTGTGTGCTCCACGGCAGGGCCGTATGCACGGCCCGAAACCCCAAGTGCGCCCGGTGCTGTATTCGGGAATACTGCGACACGGGCATGCAGGAGGCATAAGATGCTGGTATGTTTTATGCGCCACGGCGAGACAGACTGGAATGCCGCCCGGCGGCTGCAGGGCCGCCGGGATATCCCCTTAAACGCCACGGGGCTGGCCCAGGTGCGCCGGGCCGCCGCGGAGCTGGCCGACACCCACTTTGACCGGATCTTTTCCAGCCCCCTGTGCCGGGCCCGGCAGACGGCAGAGCTGGTGGCCGGTCCCCGTGGGCTGACCGTGGAGACGGAGCCTTTGCTGTATGAGATCGCCTTCGGTGATCTGGAGGGCTCCACCTTTCAGCAGGCCCCCGCCGCGATCTTCAATGACCCTGCCGCTTACGTTCCCCCGGCCGGCGGTGAGAGCTTTTACGATCTGCTGGAACGGTGCGGCCGGCTGCTGGGAGAGTTCCTGCCGTCCCTGGAGGACACCTGCGGCAGCGTGCTGCTGTGCAGCCACGGGGCCCTGATC
>ONVR01000289.1 GCA_900321335.1 uncultured Eubacteriales bacterium
GAGGAGATCGCAAACGAGATGGGTATGCCCGTGGAAAAGGTCCGGGATATCCTCAAGATCGCCCAGGAGCCCGTCTCTCTGGAGACGCCTATCGGCGAGGAGGAGGACAGCCATCTGGGAGACTTCATCCCCGATGAGGATGCCTCGGAGCCTGCGGAGGCCGCCAGTTATACCCTGCTCAAGGAGCAGCTGGCCGAGGTGCTCAGCACCCTGACCCCAAGGGAGGAAAAGGTGCTGCGGCTTCGTTTCGGCATTGAGGACGGCCGTACACGGACGTTGGAGGAGGTCGGAAAGGAATTCAACGTTACCCGCGAGCGGATCCGTCAGATCGAGGCCAAGGCCCTGAGAAAGCTCCGCCATCCCAGCAGGAGCAAAAAACTCAAGGATTTTCTGAATTGAATGGGAATCAAAAAAGAGCGGCTGATTCAGCCGCTCTTTTGATGGTTATGGGGTACCGTTATTTTTCAAAGGGATTGGTTCGGGTCTTCTCCGCAAAATCCGCCATGGCCTGGGAGATCCTGATCTGCTGGGGACATACCGCCTCACAGCTCTGACAGCCTACGCAGGATTCCGGACGCTTGTCCTGGGACATGGAGGCGAGCTTCATCAGGGCGATAAAGCTGCCGCCGGTGAAGTTGAACTCGTTGTACATCTCCAGCAGGTCGGGGATGTCCAGCTGCTGGGGACAGTGGCTGACGCAGTAGTGGCAGGCGGTACAGGGCAGCAGATTGTGGCTGAGCATCTCCTCAGCCACCGCATCGAGGACCTGACGCTCCCGGTCGCTCAGGGGCTCTTCCCGGTCAAAGATGGCGATGTTGTCCTGCAGCTGCTCCATATTGGACATACCGGAGAGCACCACAGCCACCTCCGGCAGAGACTGTAAAAACCGGAACGCCCACGCATGAGCGGGAACCTCGGGGCGCAGGGCCTTCAGTTTGGCCTCGTTTTCCTCGGACAGATGTACAAGGCGGCCGCCCCGGAGGGGTTCCATGACCCATACGGGAAGGTTGTACCGGGACAAAAGCTCCACCTTCTTGTCCGCGTTCTGGAACTTCCAGTCCAGATAATTCAGCTGGATCTGGCAGAATTCCATTTCAGAGCCGTAGGCCTTCAGGAAACGCTCCATGACCTGGTAGCTGCCATGGGCGGAAAAGCCCAGATGACGGATCCGGCCGTTGCGCTTCTGCTCCACAAGGTAGTCGAAGATGCCGTTTTTCTCGTTGTCCAGATACTGCTCGATGTTCAGCTCGCACACGTTGTGGAACAGGTAAAAATCGAAGTAATCCACCCGGCATTTTTCCAGCTGTTTTTCGAAGATCTCCCGGACCTTTCCCATGTTGGAAAGATCGTAGCCGGGGAATTTTGTGGCCAGATAAAAGCTCTCTCTGGGGTAACGGGCCAGGGCCTTTCCCATCACCAGCTCGGAGTTGCCCCCGTGGTAGCCGAAGGCCGTGTCGTAGTAGTTGATCCCGTGGGCCATGGCGTAATCCACCATGTCAAAGGCGGCCTGCTCGTCGATCTGATCGTCTTTTCCCTCCAGAACGGGAAGACGCATGGCGCCAAAGCCGAGAGCGGAAAGCTTCAGCTCCTGAAACTGCTTGTAAATCATGGAAATCCTCCTTCAAGGGAATCGTTTTATCGTCCCGGACCGTTGGGCCTGCCGCCGGGACCGCCCGGCTGCTGTTGCTGACGGGGCTCGTAGATCCGGTCGTAGGTCTTGCCGGTAAACTGGTCGCTTTTCATGGAAAGGCGCAGCCCGTTGTGACCGATATAATCTCCCGCCTCGTGCTTGATATGGGCGGTTTTCATCTGGCTGTAGAAGATCCCCACCACGATCCCGGCGATCACGCAGGGCAGGAGGATCACGATGGCAATGTGTACAGGGGAGACGCCGGAGGCTCGGGTTTCGTACTGCCCGCCGTCGGAGGCGGCGCTCATATCGATTACGGCGTCGTCAGGGACAGAGCCGTCCCCGGATCCGGGGCCCTCCGCAAGCGCCGTAAGCCCCAAAGCAAGGGCCACGGCAAGGATCAGAAGAAAAACGATAATTCTTTTCAGCATCGTAACGCCCTCCTTACCGCAGCAGGAAAAATCCCAAAATGGCCATCAGCGGCACCGCGATCCCGGCAAACCAGGCGACCATCTTGCCCTTGTCCACAGGCAGATCCCCCACCATTTTGCCCGTCTGCCCGTTCATGGCAAACAGGAAATCCTGATTGTTCCACTTGGTATGGAGCATCCAGACGGGCAGCAGGGCGTATTTCGCCGGGTTAAAGCGCACCTCCACGTGCTGTCCTGCGGTGCTCACCGATTCGTACCCCGTCACGGTGGAGCGGATCTCCGAGAGGGTGGAGTTTTCCATACGCATTCTGGCCCGATCGACGCATTTTCTGTCGTCCTCGTCGTATTTTTCCGCCAGAAAGCCGGGCAGGTAGGCGCTGGAGAAGGGCTTGATGGTGGAGTAGTCAAAGGGCTCGATGGCGTCCATGTGGGCATCCGGCATTTTGGAGGAGGCGTCCACGGGGACACGCTCAAAATCCAGGGTGCCACGGCGGTGGACCCGGAAGTGTGAGTGCTCGATGATGCGATAATCTCCCTCTTTATACTGGCGGGTGTTTTCCGCGTTGAAGGTCATGTCGCCCTCGGCCTGGCCGTCATAGAGCCAGAACGGGACGTAGACGCCCTTGATCTCACTGATGTGGTTGTTGTTGGCAAAGGCCCGGGGGAGAAACTTCTTGCCGTTATAAAACTGCTTGAGCGTTTCCTCGGCCTGCTGCTTGGTCAGCTTGAAGGGAACCACGTAGTCGGGCTTGAAGCTCCCGTCCAGCTGGTCCATGAGTACCGTTGCGTTGCCGCAGTAAGGGCAGGCGGAGGCCGCCGTCGTCTCATCCACCACCAGCTGGGCGCCGCAGGAGGTGCAGTTAAACACCTTCATACCGGCGGGAAGCTGCTCGTTATACCCCGCGTCCTCCGTGGGAGCGCTCGGCTGGGGCTGATCCTCCTCATGGTATTGCTCGGCGTAGATGGCTTTGATCTCTTCTATGGTGTATGAACTGTCACAGAAATCGCAGACCAGCTTTTCCGTAGGGCCGTCATACCGTAAAGGCGCGGAGCAGGAGGGGCACTTATAGTTTTTGATATCCAGTTCCATGTGTGAATGTTCTCCTGAAACTTTTTATTGATATAAAACATGGGAAGGGGCCGGGAATAATCCGCGGCCCCTTGTAGATGTTGCCGGGATCAGGCGCCGAAGGGCTTGCCGCACTCCGGGCAGAATTTCGGCGGGTTGGCAGGATCCTCAGGCGTCCAGCCGCAGCCGGCGCACTTGGCGGCCGGTCTGGCAGAGCCGCACTCGCTGCAGAATTTGCCGGTGTTCACGGCGCCGCAGGAGCAGGTCCAGCCCTCTGCGGGAGCGGGCTTGGGAGAGCCGCACTGGGAGCAGAACTTGCCGGTGTTCACAGCGCCGCAGGAACAGGTCCAGCCATCGGCGGGAGCGGCCGCGGGTGCCGGTGCGGCAGCGGCCTGCTGCGCGCCCATCTGATACAGATTCTGGGGATTCATTCCGCCTGCTCCGGCGGCCATGTTCATGCCCATAAAGCCAACGGCTGCGCCGCCGGCGTTGTTGGCAGCGTCCTTCATGGCGCTGGCCTGGGCGCCCACCAGGTTGGCGGCGGCGAGGGTCGGATCCCGGAAAGCCGCGTTCTTCTGCAGCTCCTTGATCATCTGCTCGTCTTCCTCGCTGGCCTTTACGCTGGATACGCCCACGGAGACGATCTCAATGCCCCGCAGATCACGCCACTTTTCGCTGAGGACCTCGTTGAGGACCTGGGCCATCTCCGTGGTGTGGCCGGGAAGGGCGGAATAGCGGATGCCCATATCGCTGATCTTGGCAAAGGCGGGCTGCAGCGCCGTCATCAGCTCGCTTTTGAGCTGACCGTCGATCTCTTCCCGCGTGTAGGCATTCGTTACGTTGCCGCAGACGTTTGTGTAGAAAAGAATGGGGTTGGTCACCCGGTAGCTGTATTCACCGAAGCACCGGACGGAGATATCGATATCGATCCCGGCCCGCTGATCAACCACCCGGAAGGGGACGGGGCTGGGGGTACCGTATTTGTTGCCGATCAGCTCTTTGGTGTTGAAGTAATATACCCGCTGATCGTTGGGGACCTCGCCGCCGAAGGTAAAACGCTTGCCGAGATTCTTGAATACGTCCTTGATGCTCTGACCGAGATTGCCTGCGAAAATAGAGGGCTCGGTGGAGGTGTCGTATCTGTACTCGCCGGGCTCGGCGCACAGGTCAACGACCTTGCCCTGCTCCACGATGATCATGCACTGGCCGTCGGCCACGGCGATGATGGAGCCGTTGGAGATGATGTTGTCCGTGCCCTTGGTGTTGGAGGAACGACCGGATACTCGTTTTTGTCCCTTCACCGCGATTACGTTTGCGCTGAGGGAGTCACAGTAAAAGTATTCCTTCCACTGGTCCGCAAGAACGCCGGTAACCGTCCCTAATGCCGCAGAAATAAGTCCCATAGTTGATCTCTCCTTTAACAATATTAAGCAAAGCGCTTATATTACTGCTCTTATACTACCATAATCGTACCGTCATGGAAAGAAAAATTTTTATTTTTTCCCTGTCTTTTTCGCAATTTTTCCGGGCCAAAATCAGTGCAGGTTCAGTTGATTCCCTATGGGAAATGGGATATAATAGAAAAAACGAAAAGGAAAGCGGGTGTAACCGTGGAAAAACAGGAAATACGGGGTCTTCTGGAGCAGGTGGCCTCCGGCGCGCTATCCCCCGACGCCGCCTTTGCCAGACTGAAGCTCCAGCCCTTTGAGGATCTCGGCTATGCCAAAATCGACCACCACAGGGCGATCCGCCAGGGGGTGGCTGAAGTGATCTACGGCGCCGGAAAAACACCGGAGCAGATCATCGGCATCGCCGGCGCTATGCGGCAGGCCGGGCAGAGGACCATTCTCATCACCCGTCTTTCTCCAAGCGCCGCCGACGCCGTAGGCGGGCATTTTGATCTGGAGTATCACAAGCTGGGACAGGTGGGCGTCATTGGACCTCTGCCGAAGCCGGACGGCCTGGGACAAATCGTCATCGCGACGGGGGGCACCAGCGATATCCCCGTGGCAGAGGAAGCGGCCGTCACAGCAAGAGCCCTGGGCAACGACGTACTTTGTCTCTACGACGTGGGGGTGGCGGGGGTCCACCGGCTGCTGTCCAATGTGGAGCGCATCATGCAGGCCAGTGTGATCATCGCCATTGCCGGCATGGAGGGGGCTCTTGCCAGCGTTGTGGGCGGCCTGGCGGATTGCCCCGTGATCGCCGTGCCCACCAGCGTGGGATACGGCGCGTCTTTCGGAGGGCTGTCAGCCCTTCTGAGTATGCTCAACAGCTGTGCCAGCGGCGTGTCCGTTGTGAACATCGACAACGGCTTTGGCGCCGCCTATATGGCCAGCATGATCAACCATATGGAGGCTAAATCATGAAGATCCTGTATCTTGACTGCTCTATGGGCGCCGCCGGCGATATGCTCATGGGCGCTCTTTACGAGCTCTGCCCGGACAAGCAGCGGTTTCTGGAGGCCATGAACGCTCTGGTGCCCCTGGGTGTCACGGTTCAAGCGATCCCGGACAGCAAGCGGGCCGTTACCGGCACCCATATGCGCGTATTGATCCACGGGCAGGAGGAACAC
>ONVR01000204.1 GCA_900321335.1 uncultured Eubacteriales bacterium
AACATCGTCGTCATCGGCTCCGGCGCCGTAGGGTTGGAGGCCGCCATCGAGTTCTTTGACAAGGGCAAGCAGGTCACCGTCATCGATATGGACACCTTCGAAAACGCCTTTGACAAGCTCCATAAGAACTCCGGCACCAGCGCAACCGAGTTTGTGAGGATCCTCAGGGAAAAGAATATTCCCGTGCACTACGAGACCAGGCTCAAGGAGATCACTCCGGACAAGGTGGTTGCCGAGAACGTAGCTACCGGCGAGACGGTGGAATTCCCCTGCGACACCGTGCTGCTGGCCATGGGCATGGCGCCCCGGAAGGCGACCGTGGCCGCGCTGCGCCACTGCGCCCCCGAGACCAACGTGTATATGGTGGGCGACTGCGTCCGCGCCGCCACCATCTCCGAGGCCGTCAACGAGGCGTTCCGGGTCTGCCTGCACATCTGACCGGCAAGGCGGTCTCAGCAAGAAAAGACAGCAAAAACAACCAGAGCGGTGCGAGCAGAATTGCTCGCACCGCTTTTTGTTCCGGTGTCCTGCCTGCCGCGTCCGTGACGCAGGTATCGATTTTTCAACCCACGCGCCCCTTTCAGGGCGCGACCTCACTGCCAGTTGGTAATGTTGGTCTCCACGCCATTTCAACTCACGCGCCCCTTTCAGAGCGCGACAAAGCGCCGGGAGCAGGGCATACTGCAGATCGCTCAGACGATCTCACCCAGGGGACGTATTTCGATCCCCTGCTGCGTCAGGGCCGCCCGGATCTTCTCCACAAAGGCAAGGGCCTTGGGGCCGTCCCCGTGAACGCAGACGGAATCGGCCTCAATGGGGATATCCTTACCGGTGACAGCGGTGACGGTTTTCTCCCGGATCATCCGCACCACCCGCTCGATGGCCACGTTCTCATCGGTGATCATGGCTCCCTCTTTTTTCCGGTTCACCAGACTGCCGTCCTCCTCGTAGCCCCGGTCGGCAAAGACCTCGCTGGCGGCCCGCAGACCCATGTCCCGGGCGCATCGGAGCAGCTCACCCCCGGACAGGGCCAGTACGATCAGCGACGGATCAAAGTCCTTTATCGCCTCACAGATGCCCCGGGCCAGTGCGTAGTCCTTCCCCGCCATATTGTACAGAGCGCCGTGGGGCTTGACGTGCTGCAGGGCAATCCCCTTGGCGCGGCAGAAGCCGGACAAGGCGCCCAGCTGATACAGGGTGTAGGCCCGGGCCTCCGCCGGGGTGATCACCATGTTTCGCCGGCCGAAGCCCATCAGGTCGGGAAAGCCCGGATGGGCGCCCACGCCGATCCCCGCTCCCGCCGCCATGACGACGGTTTTCTCCATGACCACCGGGTCGGAGGCGTGAAAGCCGCAGGCCACGTTGGCGGAGGACACCAGAGGGATCACCAGCTCGTCGCAGCCGATGGTGTACGCGCCGAAGCTCTCCCCCAGGTCACAATTCAGATCCACACGATCCATACGTTCACCCCCTTACACCTTCATGATCTTCTCGATAAAGCCCGTGTCGGCCTCGCCCGCGCAGAACACGGGATGCCGCATGATCTGGTACTGAAAATCCAGATTCGTCTCGATCCCCAGGATCACCGTCTCATCCAGGGCTGTCCGCATTTTCCGGATGGCCGCGTCCCGGTTCTCGGCGTGGACGATGATCTTTGCGATCATGGAGTCGTAGATCGACGGGATCTGGTAGCCGGTATACAGAGCCGTGTCCACCCGCACGCCGTTGCCCGCCGGCAGATGCAGAGCGGTGACGGTGCCCGGGCAGGGCATAAAGTTCTTCTCCGGGATCTCCGCGTTGATCCGGCACTCGATGGCGTGGCCCCGGGGCTGAATGTCCGCCTGGGTAAAGCTCAGCGGCTCCCCCATGGCCACCCGGATCTGCTCGGCGATCAGGTCCGTATCCGTCACCATCTCCGTCACTCCGTGCTCCACCTGGATCCGGGTGTTCATCTCCATGAAATAATACTCCCCCCTGGGGCTGACGATGAACTCCACCGTTCCCGCTCCCGTATAGCCTACAGCCTGGGCGGCCAGAACGGCATACCTGCCCATCTCGGCACGGGTCTGCTCGCCGATAGCCGGCGAGGGAGACTCTTCGATGAGCTTCTGATGATTTCGCTGGACGGAGCAGTCCCGCTCCCCCAGAGAGACCACGCTGCCGTGTTTGTCCGCCATGATCTGGATCTCGATATGCCGGGGATTTTCGATGAACTTCTCGATGTACATGGTGTCGTCGCCAAAGGCATTGGCGGACTCCCGCTGGGCAAGGCCGAACTGGTATTCAAAATCCGCGCCGTCCACGGCCACCCGCATTCCCTTGCCGCCGCCTCCGGAGGAGGCTTTGATCATCACCGGGTAGCCGATGGCGTCGGCCTGTTTTCTGCCCGCCTCCGCATCGTAGACGGGATCTTTCGTTCCGGGGACCACAGGGACTCCCGCCGCCATCATGGTCGTTCTCGCGGCGGACTTATTGCCCATGCGGTCAATGACGTCGGCCTCCGGGCCGATGAAGGTGATCCCGTTTTCCTGGCAGCGGCGGACAAAGGCGCTGTTCTCCGACAAAAAGCCGTAGCCGGGATGGATGGCGTCGGCGCCCATGTTTTTCGCCGCCTGGATCAGCCGGTCCATGTTCAGATAGCTGTCCCGGGCGCTCCCTTCGCCGATGCAGACCCGCTGGTCCGCCAGCTTCACGTGCAGGCCCAGGGCGTCCTCCTTGGAATACACTGCCACGCTGGGGATCCCGAGATTGCGGCAGGCCCGAATGATCCGCACGGCGATCTCTCCCCGGTTGGCGATGAGTATTTTCGTAATCACGGTACCAAACCTCCCGCTGCCGTCACAGTCTTTTCACCCGGAAAAGGGGCTGTCCGTATTCCACACGCTGCTCGTTGCTGACGAGGATCGCCTCGATCTCGCAGTCAAACTCCGCGCTGATCTCATTCATGAGCTTCATGGCCTCCAGAATGCAGACCGTCTCCCCTGCCCGGACCCGGTCGCCCACCCGGACGTAG